>JAQGJA010000048.1 GCA_028290805.1 Alphaproteobacteria bacterium | reverse complement strand
AACCGACGCCAAAGCCTTTTTTGAAGAAAACAAGGAAAATTACCGTGTACCTGAAACGAGCGATGTCGCCGTCCTGGTCTTGCCGCAATCCTTGTTTATCAAAGATGCCGCCATCCCCGAAAACGAAATTCGCGCTTATTACGACGCCCATAAAGACCAGTTCATGTCGCCCGAGCGCGCCCGACTGGAACAGGTGGTCGCCCCCGATGAAAAAGCCGCCAAGGCGATTATGGAGGCCAAGCCTGCATCCTTGGAAAAATACAAGGACGACAAGAACCAGTTTCTGAAAGCAGACTGGTACGGGCGCAACATCATGCCGAAAGATTTCATCAAAACGCTGTATCCCGCCAAACCCGCCGGCCTGGTTGGCCCGATCAAGACGGCTCTGGGCTGGCATGTACTTAATGTCATCAGTTACGAAGACGCCAAGCCGCTCAGCTTTGACGAAGCAAAAGCCACGATCGCCGAACAGCTCAAGGCCCAGAAAAACGACGAGCAGATGAACGTGTTCTCCGGTGAATTGGACGAATTGATCGCAAGCGAACCGTCTTTGGAGGCCATCGCCACTAAATATAACCAAAAGACCGAAACCATTTCGGGATTGTCCATCAATGAAGCAGGCGAGCAATTAAAGAAATCCGCCCTGCCCACCGCCGTGCAGCAACGCGTCAAGGAAGCCGCCTTCACGCTGGAGAGCGACGAAATCAGCCCTCTTCTGGACAGCAGCGCCGGTGACTATGCCCTGGTCCAGATCAAGCGCATTGTCCCTGCCGCGATCCCGGAATTTGCAGCCGTGCGCGACCGCGTAACGGCAGATGCGCAAAAATCACGCGACGCCAAGGACCTTACAGCCTTATCGGAAAAACTGATTGGTCTTTATGATGCCAAAAAACCGGAGGCCTTTGATAAAGCCGTAAAAGAAGCGGGCCTGACGGTCCAGCCTTTACCGCCATCCGACAAAGCGGCCGTTACCGCCAAGTTCAACAAGGAAACGGCCGAATTGCTGTTTACCCTCAGCCCGGAAAACCCGCTTTCCTATACGCAGAATTCCGGCACCACCACCTTGCTGCGCCTGCGCGATATCCTGCCCAGCAGTGAAGCACCGGATGATAAAACCAAGACGACGCTGAACGATGCGATCAAGAACAACGTGATCCAGGAACTGCAACAACAATTCCTGGCCGGCTGGCAACAGCAGCTGGGCATCAAGGTGAACGAACAGGTCTTGAAAAACACCTTCGGCCCACAGGCGCAGGCGGAGAAAGAATAGTCCGGATTTTATAAAAGATAACATTATGAATTAATTGGCTGCGAACAACATTCTGGCTGTCCTTCCGAGCCGCACGCTGTTGCCTTAAGTGAGATTCAGATGGGCGAGGAATCTCCTGCAGAACGGCCACCAAACTACATCCGGGGTGGGATTTCTCCTCGTTCCTCGTGGAAATGACAGTACCTGTTTAAACTAGGTACAAAAGCCTTAGTTACCGTCTATTCACCGCAACCTGTTGCCCTAAATCGGCCTTTTCTGCCTGTGCATATTTCGGCAATTGGGCCGATGGAAAACGCTCGGCAATCACGGTCGATAACGGCACGATTTTAAATCCCTTATTCGCAGCATTTGGCAGCCATTGTTTCAAGGCTACAATCGTCGCATCATGCGGATGGCCGATAGCCACAGCATAGCCTCGCTTTCTGGCGACGACTTCCAACTGGTTCAGCTGCGCCAGCACGGCGGGCACATTTTCGACATTGTCCAGGAACACATCGCGCGTCACATAAGGAATACCCATTTCCCCGGCCAGCTTTCCAGCCACGGAATTGCCGATGGTTTTGGAATCCAGGAACCAGAGATTACGCTGTTTCACTTCCTGCATAATAGGGCGCATGGCATTTTCATTTGCGGTCAAGCGGCTGCCCATATGGTTGTTCAGGCCGATATAATGGCCGAACTGCCCCAGGTTTTTTGCCAAACGCTGTTGGTTTTCTTCGGGCGACAGCGTGGACAGCAATGCATTGGGACCGGGGTTGTTATGGGCGATATTATCCGGCTCCATCGGCATATGCACGATCAACTCGTGCCCGCGGGCAAAAGCGTTTTCCGTTTGCCGGGGCAGTTCTTCGGCATAAGGCAAATAAGCCAAAGTCAGTCCAACAGGCAATGCAACCATGGCATTGGAATTGCGGCGATTCAAACCCATATCATCAATCACAATCACGATTTCCGGCGCCTTGCCGGTCCGGCGCGCGAATTTCGGCTGGTCCCACATAATCATGCTTTGCGGGGCAATGTCGGGCTTGTCCTGTTTCAGGATAGCCGGTTTTTCCGGGGTGAGCGGGTCGGTTGCTGAGGGGGTCGAAACGCCATCCTCGGGCACCGGGGCCATGGATTGAGGTAAGGTCGTTTCTTCAGATGGGCCCTTTACTTCCGGTGCCGGGGCCATTGCCGCGCCGGGTTTCGGCCGCATTTTCCGCGCCGGATCGTCCAAAGGCTGTTCCTCGGCTAGGCTTCTGGTCGAATGTTCCGGCAATTTAATCTTGTTCGGGTCTTCATGCCGGCTGACACTTGCGGCCATAATACCACCCAGGGCCAGCAGCGCCAGGATCAGGGCGATCAGCGCAAAAATCGGCCCAAGCCTGCGGGCCTGGCGTTTTTGATAGGGTTTATTGACGGAGGGCGGGGCGGAGGAAGCGGAGTCCTCGTCTTCATCAATGGGGCCGGTACCGGGTCTTTGAGCGTTCGACATGATCGTCTCTTTCCTGTGGTGTTTTGCGCCAGTTTAAGGCCCCTTTGTCAAATTGTCTATTAGTTGCGGCACGCCGCTGCCATGGCCTGCGCCTGTTTTTCTCCAGCACGGTTTGCACGCGTATAGCATCCTGAAGGAAAAGCGCCTGCCCGCCTGTGCGCTCCAAATCATGGCGGTCGATCACCAGCGTATCACGGCAAGGCCGGTCAAGGTAAAACCGCGTCACGACCACATCTGCCTTTTCCTTACAGGCCAGTTGCAGCGAAGGCACATCCAAAATCAGCCGCACTTTTTTCCCGTTGATCTCACGGTCGCAGATCATGCCCGCACTCATACCCGCACAGGGAAAATCCTGTACCGTCTTCTTGCCCGTCCATTGCAACAGCAAGTTCTTTTCAAACCCGCCCAGTTTACCTGCGACAAAAAGCGTATCGCTGTTCCTATCCGGCTGCAAAATCACCCTGCCCTCGGTCACCAGCAAATCCGGCCGGGCAAAAAGCGGCGCCAGCATAAAGCCCAGCGCGACCAGACCCACCCCCGACCAGCGCCAGCGGTTTTTGATCACGATCACCGCATAAACGCCTAGCAGCATCACAAAAACGGTGGCCAAAGGCAGTGGTGGCGCGTGCCAGACGGCAGAAGGCAAATGCGCCACAAATTCCGCAACGCCCATCATCATGGTAACGCCCAGCCCCATCATCCGGATCGCCAGATCGCCGATAATAGGAACCGGGGTAAACAGGTAACTTAAAAACGTTCCCGGCATGATCAAAAATGTGATTGGCGGCATCGCCAGCAAATTGGCCAGCATCGACAATAACGGGATCTGCTGGAAATACAGCAGCACAAGCGGCGCGGTGACGAGCGTGGCGATCATCGAGGTCACCACCGTGATCAGCAAAACGCGCAAGGCTTTCATCGCCAGCGAATTCTGCCAGGCGGCATGGGTCCAGAAAGCCTTGGTTTGCTGGTAAAACGCCACCAGCCCGATCACGGCGGCAAAGGACATCTGGAAACCGATATCGGTCACGCTTTCCGGCTGGATCAACAGGATCAGCAGGGCCGAAAGCGCGACGACGCGCATCTGGATCGGCTCGCGGTCCAGCATGACGGCAATCAATGCCATGCCGCTCATCAGGACGGAACGCAAGGTCGGCGGCGAATTGCCGACAATCAGCAGATAGAAAATAATGCTGAGCAAAGCCAGGAAGGCCGCAATCTTCTTGATCGGCCAGTTCAGGGCAAGGGTCATGCTGCAGGCCATCAGCAACCGTGTCACGAAAAACACCGTCATCGCCATCAGCCCCACATGCAAACCAGAGATGGAGATCACATGCTGCAGTCCCGATTGCTGTAAAATGCCGGTGGTCTTGCGTTCGATTCCGGCGCGCTGCCCGTTCAACAAAGCCGTGACGATGCCCGCTTCGGGTTGTTCCAGCGCGGCATAGACTTTTTCCGTAAGCCAGTCGCGATAATTCTCCAGCGCGTTTCTCTCGGCCTGTTGCGCGGGCGCTTTGTAATCGATGATTTTTGTCACATAGCCGTAACCGCCCATCCCGTCGAAATAGGCATGGCGGCGGAAATCGTAACTGCCTGGCGCCAACGGGGAGGATGGCGGCATCAGGCTGGCCTTGACGCCAAGCATGCCACCAACATTGGGGCTAAACCCGGCCTGCCGGATGGCCAGGCGGAGCACATATCTGTCGGCCCCGGCATTCACGGCGGTGTCTTTCAGAACCACACGCCAGCCTTTGCCCGCGCGTTCAAAGCTTTCGATTGCGCCCGCGACGTCGGCGTTCCAGACCCGCTCGTCCAGCAATTTCGTCTCGACCGAATGCGTCCGCCACTGGGCCAGGACCAGCCCCAGGGTAAAAACAATGCAAAAGGCCGCAATCCAGCGCCAAGGCGCAAAATTCCGCCAGCCGAAACTTGCCGCTGTGCCCAACACCGCCAAGCCAAATCCGCCCCGCAGCCAGGCGGGCGGCGGCTCGAAACTTAGGCCGAAATACAGCCCCATCCCACAACACAGGAAAACCGGCAGCCACAGGATCAGGTTATCCGCAGGTTGCGGATCGCGAAGGGTTCTGTCGGCGGGGTCAAGGATATCCACAACCGCCAAGCTTGCACATCAAGTCCCTTTGCACAACGCCTGATCCGGTGCATTATTCTTCAAATCCCAGACAAAGAAGAATCCCCCCATGTCCGTCACTGTCCGTTTCGCCCCCAGCCCCACCGGCACCCTTCATATTGGCGGGGGCCGCACCGCTCTGTTCAATTATTACTTTGCCAAGCACCATGGTGGCAAATATCTGCTGCGGATCGAGGATACCGACCGCGAACGCTCGACCCCCGAGGCAGTGGACGCCATCATTAACGGCCTGGCCTGGTTGGGCGTTGTTGCCGACGAACCGCCGGTTTTCCAGTTGCAGCGCATCGCCCGCCACACCGAAATTGCCCATGAACTGGTTAAGCGCGGCCAGGCTTATTATTGTTACATGACAGGCGAAGAGATTGAAACGGAACGCAACACGGCGGAAAGTGAAGGCCAGATCTGGCATTACGACCGCAGATGGCGCGATTACGACCCCACTTTGCCGCCGCCGCGCAATGTGCCGCCCGCTATCCGCATCAAAGCCCCCTTGGGCGATGGTATGGTCGCTGTCGATGACGCGGTCAAAGGCCGGGTCGAGCTGGCCTTTGACCAGATGGACGATTTCATCCTGCTGCGCGCCGACGGCACCCCGACCTATATGCTGGCCGTGGTTGTTGATGACCACGACATGGGGATCAGCCATATTATCAGAGGCAACGAGCATTTCGTGAATGCCTTTCGCCAGAATGTGATCCATCTGGCCATGGGCTGGACCCCGCCGGTTTACGCCCATGTCCCCCTGATCCACGGTGAAGACGGCAAGAAACTCTCCAAACGTACCGGCGCCGCCAGCATCGAGGAATACCGCGACCTGGGCTATTTACCCGAGGCCATGCGCAATTATCTGCTGCGCCTGGGCTGGAGCCATGGCGATGAAGAGATTATTGACGATGGAAAAGCCATCGAGTTATTCACGCTGGAAGGGATCGGTAAATCCCCATCGCAATGGGATTTCCAGAAACTGAATTTCATCAATCACCATTATATGAAATTGCGCGATAACAATGAATTATATGAATTGATGAAACCATTTTTGCAAGAACGTTATGGTGATATTTGGCCTGATGTCAAAGAAAGATTACTAAAAGGTTTCAATGGCTTGAAAGAACGTTCTCAGACATTGATCCAGCTTGCCGATAATGCCCGTTTTTACGTACAGTTTCCCCTGCCTATGGATGACGGCGCCAGGGAAAAACTGGCCCAGCCGCATGCTACAAATGTCCTGCAAGCCGCTCTTGAAATCGCTCCGTTGTTCGGCACTGAAGAATGGGACGGCAAAACCATCCTTACCGCCATCCAAGAACAAACTGGCTTCAAAATGGGCCAGGTCGGCCCGGTATTACGCGCCGCCCTCACCGGCACGATGCAGTCCCCGGATCTGACGGAGTTGATTACGGCTTTAGGGGCTGATGAATTTAAAAAGCGTTTGGACATGGTCCGATAACACGCTGAGTAAAACATCTCCCATACATCGCGCCGTTCATAAATCCTTTAATCCTATCCGCTAAGGTCGGACTTGCTTTTCCAGCGCGGCAATCCAGTTTCTTCCTATCCCTGTCTCTAAAGGATTCTTTTCATGGCCACCACGACCGATAAAACCGTAACCCTGACCGACGACTCATCGGGCAAATCCATCAAGATGCCTGTTTTGCGCGGCACGCATGGGGATGATGTCATCGATATCAAGAGCCTGTACAAAGAACTGGGTTATTTCACCCATGATCCGGGCTTTACGGCAACCAGCTCGTGCGAATCCGAGCTGACCTTTATCGAT
>JAQGJA010000188.1 GCA_028290805.1 Alphaproteobacteria bacterium | reverse complement strand
CTAGGCGACGGCCGGCAAGTCGATCACGCCGATTCATCAGTTCGGAGCAATCTCTAGCATTAGGGGCGCAGGCACAGGCAGGGCCCAAGCTGAGCAAGTTGGGCCCTGAGACCTACCCCCGACCACTATCTTCTCACGGGGGTAGAGAGGGCGCTGCAATACGCTTGTCCCCTCCTCACCACTCGAGTCTTTCCACCCGATCCTCTGACTCTTCTCGATGATTGTACTACCAGAGTTAACGACAACACGTCGCGCCCCTCTGAGTTCGCAAATGAGCGGGATCGGGTCTAATCGAGTTGTGGGTTGGATCGTGCGGGAGGCTCCCTCACCCGATACGGCCGACGTCAACAGGAATAGCGCACAAGTGCTAAGCCAGGAAAACTGACCAATGATATTTGTCTCAAACTTCATGCGGCCCTCCCACAGTTCCTAGAACCTTTCCTGATTACCTTTGCTGCAGGACTGTTCCGGTTGTTGGAGCATCAGGGCGGGGCCTCCTCACCGGGCCTCGCGTGCCAGGATCAAGCACTGCACCGGTGGGCGCTGCATGGTCTTTCCCTGGAGAAGAAACAAAGTTAGCCGGTGTTTCTGTGCATTCGCCTCCAGCGGGGCAATGAAACGCTCTTCCACCTTTACAGCCCGGGAATTTTCCGCCCTTGCATACCGACACATTGCCGTTGTCATGAACCACTGCATCATCTGCACTTGTTAGCCCCCCAAGTGCCTCCCGGGCCCCGGCTGCAAAGGCAGAGGGGGACAAACCAGCTAGAGAGACGAACAACACCGCCGTTATTGTGATTACAAAACCTTTTCGCATTGTAGCCTCCTGCTGGTAATGACCCGATAGACCCAAGAACTTCAGGACGCTCTGAACCATTGGCGTGTAGCGACCGATGCACCCGATGCGCGAGTGAGAGCCTGATGGTGCAAGGTGACTGGGCGTGCAGGAGACGGCGCCATCCGATTAGATGGGACGCAAACAAATATCAGGTGTTCAACCAATAAGCGGGTTGGCAAACCCGGCTACCAACCTGACCAAGTCGGCCTGCCGGTGAGTGTCGGTCTTTTCGAATAGGTGCCGGAGATGGAATCTGACCGTTGTTTCGGCAACTCCAAGTACATCTGCAACTTCTGGCGCTCCGCCGACCTCCACCACGGCGAGTAGCACGCGCAACTCGGTTGGAGTTAAGCAGAAATGCCGTGCAATTACCGTTGGTAGTGACGGCGTGTCCACCGTAGCCTTATGAACGAACAGTGCCGCAGCAGCTCCCAAGTATGTTCCCGCCTGCCTTCGCCGGCCTGAAGTGAGCGGCAAGACATGAGCCACATATCGCTTGCCGTCTCGCCCAATCAAAGGAACCGCGCTACCCTGAGCACCGACCCCTTCGCCCGCAGTCTCTGGAGCAGCCAAAATTTGTTGCAGTGTTTGTTCCTGCGGCAGAGTTCCCACCGCGAGGCGGCCAGCTAGTGAGCGCAGCACATCGCCGGCCGCTAGCATAGTATGGCCGGCGGCATTAGCGTGGATAATGCGGGACGCCGAATCTACTAGGAACATGCCGGCGCTGATCCCGTCGAGCGTCTGGGTCAGTGTTGCAGCCTCAGCCGTCTTCAAACCGAGAATCTTTCCGATAAGAACGGAGCGCCGGACGTGCGGGACAACCAGCCGCATACGATTTCGCGCTTCGTCGTCAACAAGGCCATCCCGTTCATCTCGGAACACCCCAAAAGAAGCGATGCTGGTCGCCGATTTGTCTAGTACGGCACTAACAAAATCCACTAAGCCCTGCGGTTGCGCCCATTCCTTATAGAAACGCGTCTCGACGAACTCGTTGTAGGGCAATACGTCGGACGTGGAGACTGGTTCTCCTATCTCGGCAAAGAAATGGCCAGTCGTAGATGGGTCGAACCTAATGTACTTTTCGAAATATAGCCGCACATAGGACGGGTCCAGCTTTCCATCGTCGTAGTAAATGTGACCATTTTTGTTGATGTCCTTTGAGTAAATACCGGCGGCGACTCCTCCAACGAAGTTAGCAACCTTGCCAAGCGCTATCGGCCATAATGCAGGCTCAAGCGCTGCGTCGTAGACCATGCCGGTTAGAACCGAGAGTTTTTCCGCTTCGCTCATAGGGATCGAATTCCGGACTGCCTCAGGAGTCCATACCACTTATTGCTGTTAGTAGTCTCCAAAGGCGTGCGTTTGCTTACAAGTAAGCGGTGGGCTTGCGACGAGTGTGCGGAAAGGGGCCATTAGTTGCTTAAGGCAAACGCGCGGCTGATTGGCATCTATCTCGCTTCGCGCCCGTGAAAGCTGCCTTTCTGCTACCGGCCCCATTTTTGCCAATCAGCGGAACCGCCTTCGTGTCGCTGACGGGGTGGAATGCAGTCCGTCTGCTTTTAGGCACAGTCGCCAGAAAGCGGACGCCAAACTACTCGGTTCGGAAACAAGCATGTCGTCAGAAGTGATCACCGGCCCGGAACGGACCTATTCGGGTGCTTGCGGTTACAAGATAGGCGGTGCTCCAACCAATAATCAGGAACCCCGTTACGCCCTCGAGGGCAGCCAGAAGACGCCAGCTGATGGCAGGGATGATGTCGCCATAGCCAACAGTGGAGAACGTAATCGTCGACAGGTAGCCGCCTCCTCATTGTATTCCTGTCGCTCGGCACGCTCTGCATCGGAAAAAGGTGTTGGCGGAGCATTGACCTCCAGCTGGTAAAAGTAGGCCCTAGCTAGGGCCTGCAAATTCTCATCATTGATCGGTTCAGGGTTTGCCGTTCCCGAGGGAAGCTGGCGCTCCGCTTGGGCGAACAAGGCATCAGTTTTCAAACTTTCCAGCGTAGCAAGTCGCTTTGCATCAGCGTGGCTCACCTGTCTGAAGGATTTATGGATTTCATTCTTGCGGATTATCGGGCGCAGTCGGTCGGGCACGCGGGCGCGGAACACCCAGCTTGTGCCCCGTTGGGACAGACGATTTTGCCGCGCCATTTCGGCCCCTTGTGTAGCAGGGTTGTGTAGCACTAGCATTATAACCGATTGAAAAAGCTCAATCAATTATCTTTTCAACTACTTAGGAAGGGGTGGCGGAGAGAAAGGGATTCGAACCCTTGAGACGGTTCCCCGTCTACACACTTTCCAGGCGTGCGCCTTCGACCACTCGGCCACCTCTCCGCATCGCCTTAGGCTCCGGCTGGAAAACGCCGGAGAGGCCGGCTGGTTGGCCGACGCGAGCGAGGCGCAATATACTTATCGAGGCTTCCAAAGCAAGCGTTCACGACGCCGGGATGACGATTGTTTTTGCGTCGGCAGCTTACCATCTTGTGAGAGGCCCCCCGGACATGGCACAAACGCGATGTCCGCAGGGTAAAAAGGCCAAGTCAGCCTTGTTCTTATCCCGCCGGCACAGGGAATTTGGATGCGGCTGATCTTGCGAATCGTAGGCACCTGGCTGATCGGCCTGGCGCTGGTCCTGCTTGTTATTGATGGCACCAAGTCATTGGGAGCAAACGCAGTTGTGTTCACCAGCCTGATGGATCTGTGGACGCAGGTGCACGTGCCGTCGCTGGAGGCAGTGCGGGCATTTTTTGCCAGCCGGTTCTTCGCCGACCTGCTAGACAATGGCCTCGATGCGCTGCTGACTTACCCCGCCTTTGCGGTGTTCGGCGTTCCAGGCATCGCCGTGGCGCTGGCGGGGCGCAAGCCGCGCCGGGAGCGCTTTTTGCGGCAGGACCAGATCTGAAGGTGCCTTTGGGTTAACCGATGGTTAACGCCCGCACTATCGCGAAAGGAAACACGATGTTTTTCAAGTCCAAGCCCGCAACGATTCCCAGTGCCCATGAGGCGCTTCCCGGACGGGATACGCAAATCCCTGTTGCTGCTCATCATTTTGTTAGCGGAGAGAGCCTCAAGGGGCCGTATCCGGCTGGAGCCGAAACCATTTATTTTGCCCTGGGGTGTTTCTGGGGGGCCGAGCGGCTGTTTTGGGAGCTGCCGGGGGTGATTGTGACGGCTGTGGGCTACCAGGGCGGATCGACCAGAAATCCCACCTATGACGAGGTTTGCTCGGGGCTGACAGGGCATACCGAGGCGGTCAAGGTGGTCTATAACCCCTTGGAAACAAGCCTTGAACCGTTGCTGAAGACGTTCTGGGAGGAGCATAATCCTACCCAGGGGATGCGCCAGGGCAATGATGTGGGAACCCAGTACCGGTCCGCTATTTATACCACCACGCCCGAGCAGGCGACGATCGTGGAAAAGAGCCGCCTGGCCTACCAAAACGCGTTGAGTGCCAAGGGCTTGGGCCAGATCACGACCGAAATTGCACCGGCCAGCGAGTTTTACTACGCTGAAACCTACCACCAGCAATATCTAGCCAAAAACCCCAATGGTTACTGCGGCTTACAAGGAACCGGGGTCAGTTGCCAGATCGGGTCCGGGGTGAGCGCCGCGGCCGGATAAACGACCGCCTTGCGCGTTCACACAACGCCGCTCCGGTGGCACCGGATCGGCCCTTTGGGTTAACACAATGTTACCCTTGAGCGCTCCCTGTGCGCCCGTAGCGGGGTATGCCCGAGCCAGCCGCTAGTTGCGGCTGGCGAACTGGCGGTTGAAGCGCAGCGCCACCAGGGTGCAGATGCAACCCGACAGCAGGTAGGCACCCGAGGAGATCAGGCCGAACTGGCTGGACAGCACGAGCGCTGCAAGCGGAGCAAAGCCGGCGCCCACCAGCCACGCAAGATCGGAGGTGAGGGCCGAGCCCGTATAGCGGTAAAGCTTGCTGAAACTGGCGGCCACGACGCCCGACGACTGACCAAAGGACAGGCCCAGCAGGGCAAAGCCGATCACCATGTAGCCGATCTCGCCAGTATTGCCGCCATCGAGCAGCAGCGGGGCAAAGACGCTGTAGACGGCAATC
>JAQGJA010000171.1 GCA_028290805.1 Alphaproteobacteria bacterium | reverse complement strand
TCGAACACCCGTCCCAGATCCTGAAAACCTGGGAGGGCGGCATGTCCTTTCATGGCGGCTTGCTGGGCGTGGTTATTGCCGTCATTACCTTTGCCTGGAAACAGAAAATACCGATCCTGCGCCTCGGGGACCTGGCCGCTTGCGGGGCGACGGTGGGGCTGTTTTTCGGGCGGCTTGCTAATTTCGTCAATGGCGAGTTGTTCGGCCGCGTCACCGACAGCCAATGGGGCATGATTTTTCCCAATGGCGGCCCCCTGCCCCGCCATGCCAGCCAGCTTTATGAGGCTGCGACCGAGGGCCTGTTATTGTTCCTGATCCTCAACTGTCTGGCCTGGTTCCGGCCGCAGATTCAACGGCAATACGGCGTATTGTTCGGCTTGTTCCTGACCCTCTATGGCTGTTTCCGCTTTATCATTGAATTCGCGCGCGAGCCCGATGTACAGATCGGCCTCTATTTCAACATGATTTCCCAGGGCCAGGTCCTGTGCATGCCGATGATCCTGATCGGCCTTGCCGTGATCGCTTATGCCATGAATAAAAAAGAGCTTATAAATGACCACCCCGCTCTCTGAGATACTCCGCACGATGATCAAGGAAAACGGGCCGATTTCCATTGGCACGTTTATGGCTCTGTGCCTCAGCCATCCGCAATACGGTTATTACATGGCGCGCGAGGCCTTTGGGGCCAAAGGCGATTTCACCACCGCGCCGGAAATCTCGCAATTATTCGGCGAGATGATCGCCGTCTGGATCGTTTTAAGCTGGGAACAACTGGGCAAGCCGGATGATCTGCAACTGGTCGAACTGGGACCCGGCCGCGGCACATTGATGAAAGATATCTGGCGCGGCCTTTCCACCCGGCCTGAACTGCGCGACAAATTGCAGATACAGCTGGTCGAATTCAGCCCACGTTTGCAGACGGTCCAGAAAGAAAACCTGGCTGGCCTGCCCGTCACCTGGCACACGCATTTTGAAGCCGTGCATAACAGGCCCACCATTATTCTGGCTAATGAATTCTTTGACGCCCTGCCCGTTGAACAGGCGATTTTCCACCAGGATGCCTGGTACCAGCGCATGATCACCGCCGATGATGAGGATTTCCTGTTTGCCCTTGGCGCACCCTTGCAGGGCATCACCGAATACGGAATGCCCGAATTCAGCATTTTCGAATATGCCCCCCTGGCTACCAGCATCATGCAGCAGTTGTGCGATTTCGTGAAAAAGAATGACGGCGCTTTGCTGGCTATCGATTACGGCGATGATTTCCCGCTGGAAGAACGTTTCGGTGAAACCATCCAGGCGCTGCATAAACACAAAATGGTCGATATTTTCGAACTGCCAGGCGAAAGCGACCTTACGGCGCATGTGTCCTTTGCTTCCTTAAGCGCCATCGCAAATGAGGAAGGCTGCACCGCTTTGCCATTACAAACCCAGCGCGAGTTTCTGACCCAGCTGGGCATCCGCCTGCGCGCCGAAAAACTGCTGGCCAGCGCCACGGAAGACCAGGCAAAAGATCTGCAATTAAGCCTGCAGCGCCTAATCGACCCGCTGCAGATGGGTGATTTGTTTAAAGTGCTGCAGGTCTACAGCAATGATCATTGAAACCTGTCCGCTGCTGGATGATATTCCATGGATCAGGCATGGGTTTTTTGGTAAAGAAAACCCTTACGCCGCCGTAAAAAAACTGAGCGGGCTACACCGTTTTTCGCATGCCTTCCCCCAGGTCCTTTATCTAAAGCAGACCCATACGGATAACGTTATTACAGAGATCGATGAGGTCGATGCCGAAGCGGATGCCTTCGTCACTCATAAGCCCGATCTGGGCCTTGCCGTTAAAACGGCTGATTGCTGTCCAATCCTGCTGGTATGCACGGCAACAAAACAGATCGCCGCCATACATGCGGGGTGGCGCGGCGCGCTTAATGGAATCACTGTGAAAGCAATTGAGAAAATGCTTGCGCGCGGCGCATCGCCTTTGTCTCTTATTGCTGCGATAGGTCCAAATATTCATTCGGAAAATTATCCTGTCCAGGCGGATGTTTATAATGCCTTTGCCATAGCAGCGCCTGAAGCGCTGGATTTTTTAACCCCGTTTGAAGACAGATGGAAACTTGATGTTGCCGGAATTATCAAACAACAAATGGCCAGGCTGGGCGTCCGCAAAATTTGGATCAGTGAAATCGATACTTTCAGCGATCCAAGGTTTTCCAGCTATCGGCAGTACCAGGCTAATTCTTTGCCGGATTTGCGCAATGTCAGCCTAATTCTAAAGGTTAACACCTAAATTATCTCTTGAAAATTCTGCAAATCCTTGTATAGTCACGCCGATTGATTCTAATAAGAATCTTAATATGCCTGGCAACACCCCTGGAGGTTGCAGGTTTTTCACGGAGAAAAGCCCATGTCTACACATATTCTTATGACTGCTGCTTTACGCGATCGTGCTGGTAAGGGGAACGCACGTGCCACTCGTCGCTCAGGCCAAGTCCCAGCCGTCATTTATGGCGATAATAAACCACCGGTTTTAATTTCAATAGAAAATATGCCGATCATCAAGGCGCTGCATAGCGGCAGCCTGTTTACACATTTGTGCGATCTTACCATTGACGGCCAAAACCATTTGGTTCTGGCCCGCGACGTCCAGTTGCACCCTGTAAAGGACACGCCGATCCATGTCGATTTCCTCCGCGTCGGTGAAAAAACCGTCGTAACGGTCGAAGTGCCATTGCATGTCATCAACGACGACAAAGCCCCAGGCCTCAAAGCCGGCGGCGTTCTGACGCTTTCGCACCACACGCTGGAAGTCAGTTGCCGCGCCGACCGTATTCCTGAATCGATCGATATCGATATCAGCGCGCTGGAAATGAATAGCTCGATCAAGATTGAAGACATCAAGTTCCCGGCCAATGTCAAATCAACACTGGACCCGCATACGTCGGTTGTCAGCATCACCCCGCCATCCGAAGAAGGCGACGTTGAAGAAATCATCTCCCCTGCCGATGTTGAAGTCACCAACCAGAAACCGGTTGATGCCAATGCCCCAACCTCGACCAAGGATACGAAAGACAAAGATAAAAAATAATCTTTCGATTATAGTTTATGAAATTAATCCCGGCTTTTGCCGGGATTTCTTTTTAACTTGGCCCTATCTGTCATTTCGAACCGACCAATGGAAGGTCAGAAATCCCATGCCAATTGTTACTGTTCTAAACGGGATTTCTCGCTTAAGGGCTCGAAATGACAATTTTTATATGCTTTTATAGAAATGATTTTAACGAATAGAAATATTTAGAATGAGCAACTGGCTAATTGTGGGTCTAGGAAACCCGGGACGCGATTACGCGATGAACCGCCACAATATCGGCTTCATGGCGTTGGATGCGCTTGCGGACCGACACGGCACGGGTGCGGAAAAGAAAGCCTTTCAAAGCCTGGTCCAGCCCGCAACCATCAACGGCACGCCCGTCCTGTTACAAAAGCCCCAGACCTACATGAACCTGTCCGGCGAAGCTGTCGGGGCCGCAGCACGTTTCTTTAAAATCCCGGTCGAGAAAATCATTGTGCTCCAGGATGAACTGGCCATCGATTCCGGCCTGGTCCGCATCAAACAGGGCGGCGGCCATGCCGGGCATAACGGCCTCAAATCCATCGACCAGCATCTAGGCCAGAATTATTGGCGCATCCGTCTCGGCATTGGCCATCCCGGCGACAAGGAACGCGTCACCAGCCATGTGCTGGGCAATTTCAGCCGCGAGGAAATGGAATGGGTGGAACCGACGCTGGAAAAACTGACCGAAAATTTCGGCTTGATGCTGGACGGGCAATGGGCCAAGTTGGCAGCATTGTTTACGACTGAAAAAACCGAGGGAAAAAATGGGCTTTAATTGCGGAATTGTCGGCTTGCCGAATGTGGGGAAATCGACCCTGTTTAATGCGTTGACGGCGACGGCGGCAGCGCAGGCGGCGAATTTCCCGTTTTGCACGATCGAGCCGAATATCGGCCGCGTCGCCGTGCCCGACCCGCGCCTGGACAAGATTTCAGCCATTACGAAATCCCAGACCACTGTGCCGACGCAATTGGAATTCGTCGATATCGCCGGGCTTGTCCGCGGCGCTTCAAAAGGCGAAGGCCTGGGCAACCAGTTCTTGGGCAATATCCGCCAGGTCGATGCCGTTTTGCATGTCGTGCGCTGTTTCGAGAATGACGATATCACCCATGTCGAAAACTCGGTCGATCCCATTCGCGATATCGATATCATCGAAACCGAATTGATTTTATCCGATATGGAATCGGTCGAAAAACGCGCCAAGGCGGCTGAGAAAAAAGCCAAGGGCAACGATATCCTCGCCAAAGCCGAACTGGATTTGTGCCAGCGTTTGCAGCCCATCCTGGACCAGGGCCGCCCTGCCCGCGCTTTGGACATGGACGACAAGGAAAAAGCTTTGATCAAATCCTTTCACCTGCTGACCAGCAAGCCGCAATTATACGTGTGCAACGTCAATGAAGAAGACGCCGCCACCGGCAATGCCCTGACCGAAAAAGTCGCCGCCCGCGCCAAAACCGAAGGCGCGCAAACGGTGATTATTTCCGCCGCCATCGAACAGGAAATCGCCCAGTTGCCGCCCGAAGAGCAAAAAGAATTCCTGGACAGCCTTGGCCTGGAAGAACCCGGCCTGAACCGCGTGATCCGTGCCGGATACGAGCTGGTCAGCCTCATTACCTATTTCACCACCGGGCCAAAAGAAACCCGCGCCTGGACCGTGCGCAAAAACGCCAAGGCGCCCGAAGCCGCCGGGGTCATCCATAATGATTTCGAACGCGGCTTTATCCGCGCCGAAACCATAGCCTATAATGATTTCATCGCCCTTGGCGGTGAACAGGCCTGTAAGGAAGCCGGAAAAATGCGCTCGGAAGGCAAGGAATATGTGGTCCAGGACGGTGATATCCTGTTATTCCGCTTCAATGTTTAATAACCAACTTGCGTTAAACTTGCGGGAATCCACCTCTCGATCAACAGGATATAAACCCCAGTGAAATCCCATCTTGTCCAATTGCGTAAAAGTTTTGCGGGAAAAGCGGTCAACTTTGAGTTTGGCCCAGACGATCCGCAGTATAAAATCCTGAAAGAATTCCAGAACGACCAGCTGGCCCAGCTTTACGACATGGCGCCGCCCGGACAGGAACACCATGGTCCAGCCAGCCGCGGCCAGCCCAGCGAAACCTATAGCCATTCCTATCGCGTCGCCAATGACGTCTATATGTTTGCCGCCTATATCGGGCTGTCAGAACAAATTGCCCGTAACTTGCGCTGGTGCGTTTTGCTGCACGATATTGGCAAGATGGATGTGCCGACGGAGATTTTCCACAAGCCCGGCCGCCTGACGCCCGAGGAATTTATCGAGATAAAACGCCATACCCAATATGGCGCGGACAGGATCCGCAAAAGCGGCATCAGCCACCCGATCATCGAGCTTGCCACCGAAATCGCCCTGTATCACCACGAGCGCCCTGATGGGCATGGATACTACGGATTGAGCGACAAAAAAGTGCCCTCGCGCATCCGCCTGGTCCAGCTTTGCGACATCTATGATGCTCTCAGTGCGCCGCGTATGTATCGGCGGGCCGATGAGGAATTATCGATCTATAATGCGATGAAAAACATCCTCGACCCGCATGGCTGGAAATTCAAGGAAGTCGACCAGATGTTCGCCCGCCCCTTTTGCCTGCTTAAGCTCAATTTGTTGGAAGCGGACCTAAGCAAGGAAGACCATAAAATGCTGGAGGAATATCTCATTCA
>JAQGJA010000018.1 GCA_028290805.1 Alphaproteobacteria bacterium | reverse complement strand
CCGATAAATGCCAGAATGGCTTCGATCAATTCTTGCCAGTGCGGCGGGATCAGCGACGCGGCAACATCGGGCACAAGATAGCCGTCATCGTCCGTGGTCAAATAGCGGCCTATTCTTTGGATCATGGAACCTTAATATAAGATTATTTAGAGAACTCAGTAAAAGCCCGCATCAGCGGAACACCTAAAGAAATTGCAATTAAAGAGAATCCTGCTGCCCAGCCAAAGCCGGTTTGGCCTGATGTAACGCCGATGAGAATTCCAGCCAGAACAATGGACAAAGCCCACATAATCAACAATTTTTTTCTTCGGGTGAAAATCATTGATCATCCTTAAAAAATGGTCGGGATACTCAGATTCGAACTGAGGGCCTTCTGTTCCCAAAACAGACGCGCTACCAGGCTGCGCTATATCCCGAACTTGAGGGGGTTTTAACATGGAACCATTCGCAAAGGCAAGCCCCCAATACCGGTTGGCGCCGCTTTATTTCTTAATCTTTTTGGCCGCATCGCGGGCATTCCATAGATAACGGCAGGCCATAGTGCGGTTCGGCCGCCAGGTTTCGGCGATTTCGTGCAGGCGGGCCAGTTGCGCCCTGCCCGTCTCTTCAATGCCGTAATGCTCGACCATCATTTGGCGGATGACCAGGTCGCCCGGCGAAAACACATCCGGCCGCCCCATGGCAAACATCAAAAGCATATGCACGGTCCACGACCCGACACCCTTGATCCGGGTCAGTTTTTCTAATATTTCTTCATCGGACAAATGGGCCAGATGTTCATTGGTAATCGGAAACTCCAGATGAAAGGCGGCAATGTTTTTGGCGTATTTCACCTTGGCGCCGGAGAGCCCTGCCCCGCGCAATTTCTCCTCCGGCATTTTCAGCAATTTTTTTGCCTCGGGATAATTTTTTGGGAACAAAGCACAAAACCGTGCGAAAATTGCATCGGCGGCTTTGGTTGATAATTGCTGGCCCATGACTGAATCCAGCAAAGCCAGATACAGATCCTCGCGCATGCGCGGCTCGGGCGGGGCAAGGGCATCGACGAAAGCCGTAATGATTTTATCGTCTTTGTGCCAGGTCATAAGTCGATTTTCATGCCGTCAAAGGCGGGGTCGATATGAATGTTTTTTTCGGCCAGTTTAGCCTGAACCTCTTGCCAATCATCGTGGGACAAGCCGTCCCCTTCTTCGATATGCGAGAGGATGACGCGTTTGGCCTGCAGGATTTCGATCATAGCCAGCGTATTTTCAAAGCTGGGCTCGGTCTTTAAAATCGGGTGTTCCAGTGGGATCTGTCGTTGCCCGGTCAAGGGATGAAATTCGGTAATGCCCGTCGGCATGATAACCAGATCGTAATGCCGGTATTTTTCGGGCGGCTGCCAGTTACAGGTTTCGTCCATGATCAGTAATATTTTTTTATTGTTCACGCGGATATCGAACCCGACCGCGTATTCTTCAGCCATCTGGAAAGACGTTATTGCCAGCCCGAAAATTTCGATAGGCTGGTCCAGGGCGATAACATTATTTTGCGTCCAGCCATTCTTTTGATAATAGTCAAAACGTTCCCGCAAGCCGTGCTGACTGAAGGTATCATCGACATTGCTGGCCAGATAGATAGGCGTCGTCCTAAGAATTTTGGGCAGGCGGCGTCCATTTTTGTTTATCTCCCACAGGCGTGATCCCGCCGTATGGTCGGGATGCCAGTGCGAATAAAAACAGGCATTGATATTTTTGACCTGCGCCCGTTCCAGCTGATATTTAATTTCCTCGGGCGTGTCGAATAAGATATCCGGCCCATGTATAAACACCGATGGCGCCGTGCGTTTATAAGGATAACCCTTTTGGCGCGCTTCTTCGCATATCTTGCAACCGCAAAGCGGTTTTGGAATGGTGGTTGCACCGCCAGAGCCGAGAATTTCGAGGGTGACTTGTTTATTCAAAGAACACCGCTTTTGAACCATGCTGCTTCATATGTTCTATCCTATCACGCCATGTACCGGCATGGATTTCCAGCTTGTGCCCGTCCGGATCAAGGAAATAAAGTGACCGCCCGGGTGATTTATTTTCCTGGAAAATAACCGCCCCTGATTGGAGAATTCTCTCTTCAATCAGGGGGAAATCCATTTCAGAAACTGTAAAGGCGTAATGGGTATAGTCCGAAGCCGGGACACGCTTGTCATCACTATTCAAACAAAACCATAAATCACCCGCGAGGAAATAGGCACCCTTGTGCCAGTGGCATAAAGGTTTGAACTGAAGCACATCACAGTAAAAGGCAAACGATCTTTCAAGGTCGGTTACCGCCAGCGTGATGTGATTCAATCCTGTAATCATGCAATCTTGCGATACTTGATCCGATGCGGCTCGTCCGCGGCATTGCCCAGACGTCTGTGGCGATCCGCTTCGTAATCCTGGAAGTTGCCCTCGAACCATTCCACATGGGAATCGCCTTCAAAGGCCAGGATATGGGTGCACAACCTGTCCAGGAACCAGCGGTCGTGCGAGATGACGACGGCGCAGCCGGGGAAGATTTCAAGGGCGTCTTCCAAAGCGCGCAAGGTTTCCACATCCAGATCGTTGGTAGGTTCATCAAGCAATAACACGTTCGCGCCGCTTTTCAGCATTTTGGCCAGATGGACGCGGTTGCGTTCACCGCCCGAGAGCATCTTCATGGTTTTCTGCTGGTCCGGGCCTTTGAAGTTAAAGGACGAGACATAGGCACGGGACGGCATTTGCTTGCTGCCGAATTCCAGCTGGTCCAGGCCGTCCGAGATTTCCTGCCAGACGGTTTTATTATCATCCAGTGTATCGCGGCTTTGGTCAACATAGCCGAGTTTGACGTTTGTGCCGATGTCAATCTTGCCGGAATCAGGCTTTTCAGCACCGGCAATCATCTTGAACAAGGTGGATTTCCCCGCCCCGTTCGGACCGATAATGCCGACAATGCCGCCTGCCGGAAGATTAAAGGTCAAATCCTCAATCAGCAATTGATCGCCAAAGGATTTGTTGAGATTCTTGATGTTGATGACATTCTGGCCCAGGCGTTCAGGGGTCGGAATAACGATCTGCAGTTTTTCCCATGTCTGGTTTTTCGATGCCAGCAATAAGTCCTCATAGGCCGTGATACGCGCCTTGGATTTCGCCTGGCGGGCCTTGGCCCCTTTGCGGATCCATTCCAGTTCGGTGGCAAGCGTTTTATCGCGGGCCTCATCCTGTTTGGCTTCCAGCGCCTGGCGTTTCTCTTTGGCTTCCAAGTAACGGGTATAGTTCCCCTCATACGGATAGCCCTTGCCGCGATCCAGTTCCAGGATCCAGCCCGTGACGTTATCCAGGAAATAGCGGTCGTGGGTAACCATTACAACGGTCCCGGCATAATCGCCCAGGAAACGCTGCAGCCAGGCAACCGATTCCGCATCAAGGTGGTTGGTCGGTTCGTCGAGCAACAGCATGTCCGGACGGCTAAGCAGCAATTTTGCCAAAGCGACGCGGCGTTTTTCACCCCCCGATAATTTGGTGACTTCGGCGTCCCCCGGCGGGCAGCGCAACGCATCCATGGCGCGTTCGACTTCGCGGTCGATTTCCCAGATATTCTGGGCATCGATGATATCCTGGAGTTCCGCCTGGCGCGCGATGAGTTTGTCCATCTCGGCATCGGACATCTCTTCGCCGAATTTCATGGAGATTTCGTTGAATTCGTCCAGATAGGCTTTCTTTTCCTTGAGGCCATCCAGCACGTTTTCATGCACGGTTTTGGTGGGGTCCAGTTTCGGTTCCTGTTCCAGATACCCTATTTTCGTGCCCTCGGCAGCCCAGGCTTCGCCGTGGAAATCCTTGTCCACGCCAGCCATGATTTTCAGCAGCGAGGATTTCCCCGAACCGTTCGGCCCCAGCACGCCGATCTTGGCGCCCGGATAAAAGGAGAGAAAGATATTCTCGAAAACTTTTTTCCCGCCGGGATAGGCCTTGGTCAGGCCTTTCATTACATACATATATTGCGGTGCCATTTGTGCGTCCCTCTTTGCTTATTCTATGGGTTTATTTCTATGGTGGTAACATAGCACAGGGCTTGCTAATGTCGAGACAGATGTCTGTTTCCCGCCTAAACTCCAGCAAGAGACCTATGATGCCCGCTATTTTCAAGAAAAACGATGATAAGAGCCTGAAAGAACTAGGCGTTTCTTCCCCTATGCTGGTTTTTGCCATCAATTGGGACAATAAAAAGAAAAAAGGCCTGCTGAATGCGCTGACGGGCAAGAAATATGAAGCCGACCTGGATTTGTCCTGTGTCGTGTACGACAAGAACAACGACCGCATCGATTGCATCTGGTATGCCGAATTGAGCAGCAAGGACGGCGCCATCCGCCACAAGGGCGACGACACGGTCGGCTGGCACGAAGGCGATGACGAGGCCGTGATCGTCGACCTCAACCAGCTGACCGAAGAAGCGCGGACCTTGTTCTTTGTCATCTCGTCTTTTTCCGGCGACAGCTTTACCCATGTCGAAATCACCTATTGGCATTTATTCGACGGCCAAAGCAAACAGGAAATCGGCCGCTATGAAATCTCCCCGCGCGACAAGTCAAAAGCCAAGATCGTCATGCGTTTGCAAAAAGAGGAAGCCAACGGCTTAAGCGAATGGCGCATCAAGGCACTGGACGAACCGGCGACGGGGCAGAATATCCAGGAGATATTTCCGGAGATTCGGTCGTTGATTGAAGGATAAATTCCTCCCTGTCATTCCGAGCCGCACAGGATCCCATAAAGGGTGAAAGAAGGGGGCGAGGAATCTCGGCAGAAATAATCGTTCCTTATCCTGCATGAGATTCCTCGTCGTTGCTCCTCGGAATGACAGATAACGTATAAAAAATTATCAGTTTAAAACCGCCCTGATTGTCCCGGTTTAGCCGGTGGTGGTTTGTCGTTCTTGAACCCGCGGCCGCCTCCTCCGCCGCCGCTAGCTGCGTTGGTTTCGGCTTCGTCGATGGTGGTTTTGAACAGGCCTTCGAAATCGGGCAGCGTACCTTTTTTGATCAGGGCCATGGATTGCTTGATAAAACGGCAGGCGCCTTCGAACCAGTTCAGTTTTTTCCCGGCCAGCTGCTGGCCTTCGTAACGCAGGCTGGTCGCCATGAAAATATCGTCCTGCTCGCGCTTGAGCTGCAGTTGCAGGATCTGACGGAAATTCATGTCACCTTTAGCGTTATGCTCAATCAGCTGGATTTCCACGTTGATCATATTGCCATTCCCTGACAAACTGACCTCGGCCATCACGTCCAGGCCTTTGGCAGGGTTGAAATAATCATAGGGAATCGTTTCATAGGGACGCAACTTGACGTCTATCCCCAGTTTCCCCAAAAATTGTTCCAACGTGACGCGCATGCTTTGATTTATAACAGATTGATTATTGGGCAGCAATACGAAAGGCCTTTTTATGCATTATATCATCAAAGGCGGCAACGCATTTTCTTCCCTTAGAATAGAGCTTGGACCTGAAGAATGGATTAAGGCCGAGAAAAACGCCATGCTGGCCATGAGCGGCGCCTTAAAGCTCTCGGCCCGGCTGGATGGCGGGTTGTTGCGGGGCATTGCGCGCCGGTTCTCGGGCGAG
>JAQGJA010000155.1 GCA_028290805.1 Alphaproteobacteria bacterium | reverse complement strand
CCGCAATCCTTTTTAAAACACAGTGCCGCGAAAGGCCTTCGACGCTACGTCCCCTCAACGAAAGACGTTCCCCTTACAGCCTTAGCGCCAGAGTGATTCCAGATCGCGCTGTACCGGCCGGGCCGGTTTTTGCGTCAGGTATACGTTAGTCGAGGGATTATAAATATACCCGTAATCGGCATAGCGCCCGGTTTCGGGATCGATATCCAGCAGGCGCACGCCGGTATTATCGGCCAGGACTTCATCGTCGAAAAATTGCGGGTGCAGTTTGGTGAAACCATAGACGAAAGCCATCATCGTCAATGCATGCGTTACGATAATATGATCCGTAACGCCGCGCTGGATATCGAAATGCAGGTCGTGAAAAAAACTGTGCAGGCGCGAGACGGTATCGGCCGCGCTTTCCCCGCCAAAGGGCTGGGCGAAATAGCGCCCCATCGGCGTATCGCGCGTGGTGCGGAAATGCTTGAACAAATGCGGATTTTGCTTTTCCACAGAACCACCCGGCTGGTATTCGTGGGGCTGGTGAAATCCCCAATGCCTTTCGCGCAACCGGTCATCGAAATGAACATCGCGCCCGCGCCCGCATTTATTCCAGACCCATTCCCCCATCGTCTCGCGCATGCCTTTTAATGTCGACAGCGTGCGCTGGTACGGGCTGCACCACAGGCGGATATTTTTCTTTGGCGGATTGGCGGCGTAATAGTCCTTCAGGAACAGGCCAAGGGCGCGCGCCTGTTCCTCGCCCTTTGGCGAAAGATGCAAGGCGTGATCCGCTTTGTCCAGGAAGATTTTATGATCGACATTCCCTTCGGATTCGGCATGGCGGACAAGGAGGATGGTCATTCGTTGTTACACCCCATGCGGCAACCCATCATCCATCTTGCCCAGCCGCCGTTCTTCTGCCGTTGCCGCAGCATGTGCCGTGATATCCACCAGCCCGCGGGGGCGAATGGATGGTGTCACGATATGCACCGGTTTTTTCATGCCCAATAACATGGGCCCGACTGATACGCCCTCTTCGATGGTTTTGAGTAAATTAAAGGCGATATTGGCTGAATCCAGGCAGGGCATGACCAGCAAATTGGCCGAGCCGCGCAGTTTTGCACCCGGGAAAATAATGTCGCGTATTTCGGGATTGATTGCCGCATCTCCGTGCATTTCGCCATCGACTTCCAAATCCGGGGCGAGGCGGCGCAATATCGCCAAAGCATCGCGCATCTTGGTCGCCGATTCATTCTGGTGCGAGCCGAAATTGGAATGGCTGAGCAGCGCGATTTTCGGTTCGGTGCCGAAACGGCGTACTTGTTCCGCGGCCAGCACCGTCATCTCGGCAATGTTCTGAGCGTTGGGCGAAGCATTCACATGCGTGTCGCAGATAAAATAATTCCCATTGGGCAGCATCAGCATGACCATGGCCGCCGGCATTGTAATGCCTGGGCGCAGGCCGATAATGTCGCGCACATGTTGCAGATGGAAATGGTATTTCCCGACCACGCCGCAGATCAGCGCATCGCCTTCGCCTTTGTGCAACAGCATGGAACCGATCACGGTGGTATTAGTATGCATGATCTTGCGCGCATCGGCCGGGGTCACGCCGCAGCGCGCCATAATCTCATGATAGCTGTGCGAATAATCGTGATAGCGTTCGTCGCTTTCGGGATCGACCAGTAAATAATCGCGCCCTTCTTCCAAACGCAAGGTCAGTTTCGCGATACGGCTATGCACCACGCTGCGCCGTCCGACCAGTATCGGCATGGCCAGGCGGTCGTCGACGATGGTTTGCGCGGCATGGAGCACGTTATATTCTTCGCCCTCGGCATAGATGACTTTTTTCAAACGCTGCTGCGCCATTTCGATGACGGGGCGCATGACCAGTGACGTGCGATTGGTGAATGCGCTTAAACGTTGTTCATAGGATTTCCAATCGGCAATCGGGCGTTTCGCCACGCCAGATTCCATCGCCGCTTTCGCCACCGCCATCGGCACCAGTACCATCAGGCGCGGATCGAAGGGTTTGGGAATTAAATAATCCGGCCCGAACACCAATGTCTTGTTGCCATAGGCTTCAGACACAAGATCCGTCGTTTCCTGCCGCGCCAGTTCCGCCAGGGCCATGGCGCAGGCTTTTTTCATCTGCTCGTTGATTTCAGTGGCCCCGGCATCCAGTGCGCCACGGAAAATAAAGGGGAAACACAAGACATTATTCACCTGGTTGGGAAAATCCGAACGTCCCGTCGCAATCATCGCATCGGGACGCACTGCCGTCACAAGGTCGGGCATGATTTCCGGCACCGGATTTGCCAGCGCCAGGATCAGTGGTTTGTCTTTCATCCTGTGCAGCATCTCGGGCTTTAATACCCCCGCTGCAGACAGGCCCAAAAACACATCGGGACCTGTCGCCATCGCATCGCTTAAATTACGTGCAGATGTTTGGGCGGCATAGCGCGCTTTATATTCATCCATGCCTTCGTTCCGGCCGGTATAGACCACGCCCTCTTTATCGGTCACCAGGATATTTTCTTTTTTCACCCCGATCGTGCACAGCATATCCAGACAGGCTAATGAGGCCGCACCCGCGCCCGAGGCGACAATCGCCACATCCGATAAATCACGCTGCGTCACCTTTGCCCAGTTCAGCATCGCCGCGGCCACGACGATCGCCGTGCCGTGCTGGTCGTCATGGAAAACGGGGATGCTCATTTTCGCTTTCAATCTGCGCTCGATCTCAAAACATTCCGGCGCCTTGAAATCCTCCAGGTTGATCCCGCCGAAACTGGGTTCCAGTGCCGAGATAACGGCCACGACTTCATCCACATTGGTGGGCGTGATTTCCAGGTCGATGGAATCGATCCCGGCGAATTTCTTGAACAATACCGCCTTGCCCTCCATCACCGGCTTGGACGCCAGCGCCCCGATATTGCCCAGGCCCAGCACGGCGGTGCCGTTTGAAATAACGGCGATCAGGTTGCCGCGCGCCGTGTAATCGAAAACCTTGTCCGGGTTGGCGGCGATCTCTTCACAGGGAACGGCCACGCCGGGGGAATAGGCCAAAGCCAGGTCGCGCTGGGTCGCCATATCCTTGGTCGGAACGATGGTCAGCTTGCCGGGAATGGGATACTGGTGGTAATCCAGCGCTTCCTGCCTGAAATTATCTGGCCTGAAATTATCGGGGCGCGGTTTATCGGTCATTTTTCAGCATCCTTTTCCAGCAATCGCGTGATGGATCGATACTAGGCTGAAAAAAGACCCAAGGTCACGCGGCATTGCAGCAATCAGCCTTTAGGCGGCTCTTGCCTTGCAGGATTGCCGCCGCCCGTCGCGCTGCGCAAATTGGGACGCGGCGGGGCCTCACCGTATTTATTCGCCTCTTGCTTGCCTGGCATAAAAATCAACGCAAGCATGATGGCCGGCAAGGCAAAAAGGTCTAGCACGGGGATATAATACAAGGCCTGCCACCAACCGGAAAACCCCAGATCATGCAGGCGTTTCGTCGTAATCGCCGTATGCGCCCAGATCATATGGGTCACGCACAAACAGCAAAAGGCCAGCAGCAACAGAAACTGCCCCGGCTGGAAATTGACCAGCTCACCCGTCGCCGACCGCTCCATGATCGTGCTGGATTTTACCAGCATTGCGCAAACCAGCCCCGGCAGGACGACCCCGGCAAAGATCAGCACGACAAAATCCATCCGGCCGATCCGGCCATAGATAAAATACAGTTTCTGCAGAAAGGCGGTCATGCATACAGCATAACAACGATGGCACTGGGATATCAATTAGAAAACTGGTGCGGATGAGAAGACTCGAACTTCCACGGGATTGCTCCCACAGCGACCTCAACGCTGCGCGTCTACCATTCCGCCACAACCGCATTTATGTTTTGCACTATGGCCTGAGCCTTATGAGTGCTGGTAACTACCCGCATCTTTTACACGCAAGGCGCTTTCCTTTGCAAGAGAGAATTTGTAAACTGCCGCCATGATCGAATGGATAAAAACACCTGGCCTTGTAAAATACGAAGAAGCCGTGGCCGAAATGGAAAAGCGCGTCGCCGCCATCCGGGCGGGAACCGCGCCCGAGGCCGTCTGGCTGCTGGAGCACCCGCCGCTTTATACCGCCGGGACCAGCGCAAAAGCGGCCGATCTTCTGGCCCCGCGTTTCCCGGTGCACCAGACAGGACGGGGCGGGCAATATACCTATCACGGGCCGGGACAACGCATCGCCTATGTCATGCTGAACCTTGCCGCGCGCGGCGGCGATATCCGCCGCTATGTCTGGCAGCTCGAGGATTGGGTAATCCAGAGCCTGGCTGCACTGGGCATCAGGGGCGAACGCCGCGAGGGACGCATCGGCATCTGGGTGGGGCAGGGCAGCAGCGAAAACAAGATCGCCGCCATAGGCGTACGCGTGCGCGGCGGCGTGACCTATCACGGGGTATCCATTAATGTGTATCCGGATTTATCCCATTATGCCGGCATCATTCCCTGCGGCATCAATGCGTTCGGTGTGACGTCGCTGGCAGATATGGGCAATCATGCCGGGATGGAAAAGCTGGATACGGCGCTGCAGGAAAACTTTAACCGGATTTTGCAATAAGCTTTACATGCTACGGCTGGGACAAAGCCAAACCGCCGGATGCTTTTTCCTGCGTCTGGCCGGTTAAGCTGGTCGCCACGGCATTGGTTGCTACAACCACGCGATAATTCTGGTAAAAATTCTTTTCGATTTCTGTAAGGACTGCAAGCTTGTCCCTTGGCTTGTCCCTTGGCTTGTCTTTGGGCTTGTCTTTGGGCTCATCTTTGGTTTTCCACGCCGGTTTAACCTCTTTAGTCAGTTGCGAAAAGTCGAGCAACAATTCCAGCCGTGACAAATTCTGCTCATCATCCTTTTCCATTACGCGGTCCAGTATAGGAAGACGGGTTTCTTCAAACCGGAAAAATCCTTCATCGCCTTTTTCTTCAAGAAAAGAAGCTTCCAGGGCCTTACCCAGTTTTTTGCGTTCCGCTTCGCTCAAGAAAGAAGTGTCAAAAACCAGCAATGCTGAGTCAGGCGGTGTTTTTACAGGAGGAATCCCGTTATCGTCGGCTAATGTATTTTTGGTGACCATCTTCTTCCTTTAAATAATTTCACGCCGCCAAGGCCGTATCTTCATGCAGCAACAAAGCACTTACCGCGTCTTCGGAACTGGCGCCGCGGACGCGGGCGCAGAATTCTTTGGAACGCAACAGGCGCGAGGCAGCCGCCAATGCCTGCAAATGATCGGCTCCGGCATCCTGCGGGGCCAGCAGGGCGAAAACCAGGTCGACTGGTTTTTCATCGACCGAGTCGAATTCCACCGCCTCGTCCAGCGTCGCGAAAACCGTGTATACGCGGTTCAGGCCCGACAGGCGCGCATGGGGGATGGCGATGCCGTCGCCCATCCCGGTTGAGCCCAGTTTTTCCCGCTCGAACAGGCGGTCGTAAATATCGCGGGGATCCGTCCCGGTGGCCGCGGCCAGCGTTTCGGACAGGCGCTGCAGGGCGTTTTTCTTGCTGGTGGCTTTCAGGCGAAAATGGACCGCATCGGGTTTTTGCATGTTATTGCTTCTTATGTTATTGCAGGGATCGTCTTTCCGGTATTTACAGCAAGCAGACCGGGAATGTCAATTTTATTATTATGACCAAAGAACGCCCCGGTGAAAATGGTCACCAGAACGTTCCATGAATTAAGCTTCCTCGGCAGGATCGACCCAGCCGATCTGGCCGTCGCTGCGGCGATAGACCAGGTTCAGCCGGCCATGCTTGGCGTTTTTGAACAGCATGGCGGGCAGATCGGCCAGATCCATGCGCATCACGGCATCGGACACGCTCAGCGACTCAACCCGTGTCGGCATTTCGGCCAGGATCAGCGGCGCATCGCCGCCTTCGCCATGTTCGACCTCGTCCTCGTGGCCGCCAGGCAGCGTATATTCATTGGCTGGCGCGCCCAGGCCCAGATCGCCTTTACCCACCAGGCTTTGATGGTGGTCGCGCAACCGGTCTTTATAGCGTTTCAATTGTTTCACCAGGCGCGAGCTGGCCTGGTCGAAGGCCGGATACGGGTCATGGTTGCTGCCCGAGGCTTTCAGCATGATGCCGTTGCCGACCGAGAGGGTGATATCGGTGCGAAACCCGTTGGCTTCGGGGGCAAAATGGACATTGCTTTGGATCGTGTGCGTAAAATAACGCTGGCAGGTATCGGTGATTTTTTCCTGGACGTAATTTCTTAAGGCGTCCCCGACATCGACCTGCTGGCCTTGAATGATGACTTGCATGATTTATTTCCTTTCTTATTGGCCTTGGCTTATTGGCCTTGGATATTAAAGGTAGCATGAAATTTTGTCTAAACCATGAAAATGGAGAAATTTTATTTGGACGGAAAGGATCGATGTTTCTTAAGATTGCATAAAATTTTAGTTGAAATTTATGCGTTAATATGGTGTAATGATTTTATGAAAGAAAACATGATGACCAGGTTATGTAACTCTCGAATCAGTCCTTTTGCCGTTCTTGGCGGCCTTGGGCTTATATTCATCGCTATGCCCGCTTTTGCCGCGACAGACGCCAAAACGCTGGGCGAGATGACCAACAGTTTTTACGATGCCACCATCAGCCTCCAGGTTTTCCTGTCGGTTTTATCCTATACCCTTGGCGCCTTCTTTTCCGTTACCGGCCTGCGCCAGCTCAAGGATCATGTCGACGACCCGAATCGCACCCCGGTGCGCGGATCGTTATTTCGAATCGCTGCCGCGACTTTTTTCATTTTTGCCCCTACGCTCGCGAATCTTCTGGTCGCTTCGATCGGCGGCGGGGAGGTGGGTTCCACGACGAATTTGCTGGAATTCAAGAACACCCAGACAATCAATGCATCTACAGGCGGTGATGGCCTTGATGGAGCACTGATTCGTTTCGTCATTGATATTGCCGAACCTTTCCTTGACAATATGTTGCCTTTTTTCTGCTATGTGCTGGGCGTTATCTTTATGCTTATAGGCCTGAAACGCCTGGCTTTGGCCAATGGCGAAGGCCCCCAGGCACCAGGCGGATTGGGCACGATGGGCACATTTATGGTGGCTTCATTCCTGCTGTCCTTCGGCTATATCATGTATGTTTTCAACATCTCGATTTTTGGCGGCGACGGTGTGGTGTATAGTAACCCGCTTGTAAATACATCCAATACGGATGACCTGACCAAACGCGCGAACCAGGCCATGTGGGGCGTGTTTATCTTCCTGCGCATCGTTGGCTATATCAGCGTCCTGCGCGGATTATTCATGCTGCGCGCTTCGGGCGAAGGCCAGAATGTTTCCATGACTGCGGTTGGCACGCACCTGATTGCCGGTGCTTTGCTGGCCAATGGCACGGCTTTTGTTCTCGCTGCCCAATCGACCTTTGTCAAAGATCCCGCCGATTACGTCCTGAAACCTTTTTAGGAAAACCAGATGTCCCGTTCCCAAGCTAAAGCTGTTGCGAAGACAAGTCCTGTTTTATACTGGCTTGCTTTCGGTATCCTGGTGCTGGCCATTTACTGGTTGTGCGGCATGACATTGGCCAGCGCCCAAAGCCCAACCATAACGAACGCATCCGGACTGCGCGACGTTACCCGCAATATTGGGACGAGCGCCCGTCCTTATCCTCGCCTGGTTGCCATGCTGGGCTATGTCTGTGGCACATTTTTCGCGATCAGTGGCCTGCTCAAACTGAAAGACTGGACAAATGACTCAGAGCGAAATTCAATCATGCCCGGCCTTATCCGTATTGTGGTTTCAGCTTTGCTGATTACTTTTCCCCATATTTTCGTTCTCGTAAATACGACTTTCTGGGGTAGAAACAGCCAGGGGAACACCTTGTCGACCACCGCCCAGATGCCCCAGACGGATTTCCGCGCCTTCCCCTGCACTAAAAAGAGCAAAAATTGTCAGTAAAAATTTCCCCCTCCCGGCTTTTCCTTTTTTCTGCCTTTGCCCTGATCATTCTTGGTTTTGTGCCTGGGGATGCCCTGGCGCAGACACCTGTCGCCAATGTTTTCAAGTGCCCTACAGGGGGCTTGAACGCGGTTTTTTGCACGCTCTCGAATGAATTGCGCTCGACCCCTAAACTAATAACCACGCTGTCATGGATTGTTGCCGTAATCATGGGCTTTACAGCTTTGCTTAATTTAAAAGAATATGGCGATGATCCGACCAAGATTCCCTTGCGCAGCATTATCATTAAATTCATCCTCTGCGTTTTGCTGATTACTTTCCCATTCGTTATCAGCTCTGTGCGTACCAGCTTGACGGGAACCAACGGCCAGGCTGCGAACATGGTCGACCCCGTCAGAACCCATAGGGGCCAAATCGTCGATTAACAAAATAAGTGTGGATTTTCTTTTTAAATATTGATATACTGAGTCCAATCAAACATTAATAAGGAATTAACTTCCCGCCTTGCCTGCCCCGGCTTTACAAGTTTCACAAGTTTTGGATGTACAGAGATGTATGTCCAAATATACCCCGTAATCTAACCCCAAACCAAGGAGATATTTATGATTACGACATCTACCCGCAACCTGATGCTGACAATCGGCATGTTCGCATTGTTCGCCATCGCGTTGTT
>JAQGJA010000148.1 GCA_028290805.1 Alphaproteobacteria bacterium | reverse complement strand
GGGCCGGAGAACGGAAGAAACTGCGTTCCTGGGCGCGCTTTTCCGGTCTGTGGCGTGTCAGCGCCAGGATGAAGCCGGCTGTCACGCATATGGCAATCTGCGACGATCCGCCATAGGAAATCAGCGGCAAGGTCATGCCTTTTGCCGGCAGGAGGCGCAGGGAAGAACCCATATGTATCAAAGCCTGGCCGCCAAATTGCACCAAAAGCCCCGAGACCGCCAGCATGACGAATAAATTCTCACAGTTGCGGATGCGCTGCATGCCGCGCCAGATGATAAATCCATACAGGAAAACCAGGCCGATGGTCAGCACCAGGCCGAATTCCTCGCCCGAGACGGCAAAGATGAAATCGGCATGGGCGTCGGGCAAGACGCGCTTGATTTCGCCCTGGCCGGGACCGGTGCCGAAAAACCCGCCATGCTGGAAGGCTTCAAGCGAACGGTCTACCTGGTAGGTATCGCCTTTTTGCGGATCGAGGAAACGGTCGATGCGCGATGTCACATGCGGAAATGTCATGTAGATTCCGAATAATCCGGTAACGCCCAGCACGAATAAAATCGCCACGACCGAAAGCGGCAATCCGGCTACAAAAAACTGGGCCGCCCAGACCAGGCTGACTACCACGGTCATGCCCAGATCGGGCTGCAGCAGTAACAAGCCGACGATCAGCGCACAAAGCCCGCAGGAAATCAGATAGCCGGGAAAACCATGGTCGCGGTGCTGGCTGGAAAACAGCCAGGCGGCAACGACGGCAAAGCTGGGCTTGATGAATTCCGAAGGCTGGACGGAAAAACCGCCCAAAGAAATCCAGCGCTGCGCCCCGTTATGTTCGGACCCCACCACCGGCACCAAAGCCAGCATCGCCAAAGACACCAGGAAAATAATCGACGCCGTTCGGCGGATGGTCTTGGGCGACATCAGCGAGATACCAAAGATCAGGCCAAAAGTGGGCACCAGGTAAAACAGATGCTTCAGCACGAAATAAAATGAGGGCTCATGCAGACGTTCGGCAATGGCCGTGCTGGAGGCTGCGATCAGTATGACCCCGGCCAGGATCAGCAGGCCCAGCGCACTGAGCATGAGTTTATCAACGCTCCACCACCAATGGCCAAGCAGGGAATTATCGGTGCGGGCGATGGTCATGTTCATGACATTAATCCTCGAGGACGCTGTAAACCTGGGCGGTGAAATCATCGCCGCGCTGTTCGAAATTCTGGTACTGGTCGAATGATTTGCAGGCCGGGGAAAGCAGGATGGTGGCCGCACCGTCGAAATTCAGAGCATCGACAAAAGCCTGTTCAACCGCGTTTTTCAACATGCCGCAGATCGAGACAGGCATTTCGTTTTTTAGAAGGTCAGCAAATTCGTCGGCCGCTTCGCCGATCAGATAGGCTTTGCGGATTTTGGGATAATATTTTTCCAGCCCGCCCAGTTTTTCATCCGTCGCCCTGCCCCCGGCGATCCAGAAAATGCTGTCGAAACTGGCTAAAGCCTTTGAGGTGGCGTCGGGGTTGGTGCCCTTGCTGTCATTGACAAAAATAATGTCTTTAAAGGTGGCGACAATTTTCTGGCGATGCGGCAGGCCCTGAAAACTCATGAGGTGTTTTTGGATCGTATCATCATCCAGGCCCGCAGCGCGGCAGGCCGCAAAGGCGGCAGTGATATTTTCGGCGTTATGCTCGCCTTTTAAAAATGGATGCTCGGGCAATTCCGGCAGTTCCAGTTCCTCGCGCTGCATCGAATGGCCATAAATCTTGATTTGCCCGGGGCGATTGGGACGCTGGCGGAATATTTTTTCCTTGGCGGCGGAATATTTTTCCATCGTCCCGTGCCAGTCCAGATGGTCGGGCGTAATATTCAGGAAGACAGCGATATCGGCAACGGGATAAGCGGAAATTTCGAGCATATAAGACGACAGTTCCAGCACATAAAAACTATCCGCGCCCAGGCTTGGCAGGCTGCATGCGGCATGGCCGATATTGCCGCCAATGGCCACATTTTTTCCGGCTTCCTGCAGGATATGGCCGACCAATGCGGTGGTGGTGGATTTACCATTCGTGCCGGTAATGCCAATCACGGTCGCATCGGGTGCCGATTGCAGCAACAGATCGACATCGCTTTGGATCTGGATTTTTTGTGCGGCGGCTTGTTGCAAAACGGGATGGCCCAATTTTATTCCCGCCGCTGGAACAAGAAAAGCATAGGCGGATAAATCGGCGGCGAAATCCGCAAGCGTAAATTTATCCTGAAAGCGCGCGCGTGTTTCCGCATTGTCATCCCAGGCATGGAACGGAAGGCCCGATTGCACACAGGCATTGGCGACTGCCTGGCCGGAAACGCCGAGGCCGAGGATGGCGATGGGTTTGTTCAGGCTTTTGAGGAAGCTTAGATCGGCCATCTAACGCAACTTCAATGTCGATAATCCGACCAGCGCCAAAATAATGGCGATGATCCAGAAGCGCATAACGACCGTCGTTTCGGCCCAGCCGAGTTTTTCGAAATGGTGGTGGATCGGGGCCATTTTAAAGACGCGCTTGCCCGTCAGTTTGAACGATACTACCTGGATCATCACCGACAAGGTTTCCATGACGAACAAGCCGCCGATGACGGCCAAAACGATTTCATGCTTGGCGATCACCGCCATGATGCCAAGAGCACCGCCCGCCGATAACGAACCGGTATCGCCCATGAATACCATCGCAGGCGGGGCGTTATACCACAAAAAGCCAAGGCTGGCGCCGATCAGCGCCCCGCATAAGACGGCAACTTCGCCCGAGCCGCGCACGAAATGCAGCTGCAAATAATTGGCGAAAACGGCGTTGCTGACCAAGTAAATAATAATGCCGAAACAGCCCAGCGCAATCATTACCGGACCGATGGCCAGACCGTCCAGGCCATCGGTGATATTCACCGCATTGGCTGTGCCGACCATGACAAAGGCAGCAAAGAAATAATAGAGAAAGCCCATCTGTACAACGGAATTTTTGAAAAACGGCAAGGCAAGGCCGGTGGCAATTTCCGGGTTCTGGCTGTAATGCACGACAAGCCAGGCGGCGATCAAGGCAATAACGCTTTTAATCAACAGGCGCAATTTGCCCGGGATGCCGTTATGGCTGCGCTTGGTCAATTTCGCGTAATCGTCAAAAAACCCAACAGCGGCGAAACCGAAAATGACCAAAAGGCAAATCCAGACATAAGGATTATCCAATCGCGCCCAGAGCAAGGTGGAAATACCGAATGAAATCAAAATCAGCGCCCCGCCCATAGTCGGCGTACCGCGCTTTTTGAAATGGGTTTCGGGACCATCATCGCGGATGGGCTGTCCCTCACCCTGCAGTGATTTCAGTTTTCGGATCAGCGGCGTGCCGATGGCAAAAGCGATAACCAGCGCCGTCATGATCGCCCCGCCGCTGCGGAAAGTGAGATAGTTAAACAGATTGAAGAAAATGAACTGATGGGAAAACTGGGTTAAAAAATAATAGAGCACCGGGATTATTCCATCTGCATTAAAAGGGTTTCAGGGCTTTTTTCAAGTTGCCCCAACTGGACAATCGCGTCAACAACCAGCTTCATTTTCGAACCGCGCGACCCTTTGACCAATACAATGTCGCCAAGGCCAAGAAGCGTTGGAATTTCTTTGGCCAGCGCTGCGCTGTCGGCATAATGGCGTGTGTTTTCCTTTGGCAAGGCCGAAGCCAGGCTGGCCATCAATGGGCCGCTAAGCAGGACAATTCCGGCGCCGGATTTTTTGACGCCATCCGCAAGCCCCGCATGAAACGCGGCGGCATCGGGCCCCAGTTCCAGCATATCGCCCAAAATAACGACGCGGCGGCCTGTTTGGGTTTGTCCCAGCAGATCCAGCGCCGCTTCCACGGCAATCGGGCTGGCGTTATGGGTTTCGTCGATTACGGTGATATTGCCACCAACAACCGGAACATCGCGCCGGTTGCCGCGCCCGGCGACGGGTTTTGCGCCGGCAAAGGCGGGCAGGATGTCTTGGATATTTTTATCCAGCGCCGAAAGCGCCGCCAGCACGGAAAGAAGATTAAGCGCCTGGTGCTTGCCCGGCACGCCGAAAGTGAAGCGGAAATCTTGTTGGCCTATCCGCGCCGTGACCAGCGAAGCATCGCCCTCGCCTTGCACCGATTTAAGGCGGATATCGGCATCGGGGCTTTCACCGAAATTCAGGATATGCTGTAAGCCTTGTGTCCGCGCTTCGGCCAGTAACAAAGGAAATTGTTGGCTGTCGCGCGGCAGGATGGCGATGCCGTTGGCATCCATGCCATGAAATATTTCCGCCTTGGCCAAAGCGATATTTTCAATCGAACCCAGATAGGCGATATGCGCCGGGGCAATCGCGGTGATGATCGCTACATGCGGCGCAACCATTTTGCTTAAGGGGGAAATTTCCCCGGCATGATTCATGCCGATCTCAAACACCGCATATTGCGCACTGCGCGGCATCCTGGCCAGCGATAGCGGCACGCCCCAGTGATTGTTCAGGCTGGCTTCGGCGGCATGGGTTGGGCCCAGCACGGAAAATGCGGTATGCAACATGGCTTTGACCGAGGTTTTGCCGACCGATCCCGTCACCGCAATTATGGTCGCCTTGGAGCGCGCGCGTGCACCCTCGCCCAGATCCTGCAAGGCAAGGAAAGCGTCTTTTACGAGAACGGTGTTATCCGGTGTTCCATGTTCGGCCAGTATACCGGCAGCGCCTTTTTCCAAGGCCGCCGCAATAAATTCATGCCCGTCGAAATTCGGCCCCTTTAATGCGATGAACAAATCGCCGGGCTGCAATGTCCGCGTATCGATGGAAATGCCACTGGCGGAAAAATCGCCGCGCAATTCGCCACCCGTGACGGCCGCAATTTCCGCGCCGGTCCACAAAATTTCCGGCACTATTTTGCCATCCGCTTCAGGGCTGCGCGCACTTCATTGGCATCGTCGAACGGATGGGTGACGCGGTCGATAATCTGACCCTGTTCGTGGCCTTTGCCAGCAATCACCAGCACATCGCCCGATTTCAGCCCCAGGATCGCCGTTTCAATCGCCTGACGACGGTCGGCGATTTCCAGCGCGCCAAAGGAAGCCTGCAGAATTTCCTGGCGAATGCGCTTGGGATTTTCGGTGCGCGGATTATCGTCAGTCACGATTACTTTATCGGCCAGTTTCACCGCGATGCCGCCCATCAAGGGACGCTTGCCCGGGTCGCGGTCGCCGCCACAGCCAAAGACGACATGCAGGCGGTTTTTCGTATGCGGACGCAAAGCGTTGAGCAATGTTTCCAGCGCGTCGGGCGTATGGGCGTAATCGATATAAATCGCAGCGCCATTCGGATGATGCCCGACCAGTTCCAGACGGCCGCGCACGCCCGTTAATTTTGACAAGGCATCGATATACAGCGGGAAGCGTTTCGGGTCTTCTTCCAACCCGATGGTAAGGCCCAAAGCACACAAGGCATTGCCTGCTTGAAACGTGCCGGCCACGGGCATATCGACGGTGTATTTTTTGCCGAATACATTGATGACCAGGCGCTGGCCCGTTTCAGTCGGCTTTTGCGAGATCAAGGTAATATCGCGGCCTTTGGCCCCGTATAAAATCACCTGGTGACCAAAGGTGATACAGATGTCTTCCAAACGGTCTGCATATTCCATGTCAGCATTGATCACAGCCAAAGAACCGGCAGGCAATACTTCGGAAAACAACCGCGCCTTGGCATTGAAATAGGCGCCCATCGAGCCGTGATAATCCAGATGATCGCGGGTAAGGTTTGTAAAAGCGGCGGCTTTCAAAACCATGCCATCGGCGCGGTATTGTTCCAGCCCGTGGCTGGACGCTTCGACTGCGGCGTGGGTAACCCCAGCTTTGGCAAGGTCGGAGAGTTCCTGGTGCAGGGTGACTGGATCGGGCGTGGTCAGGTTATATCCCGTGGCCGGTTGCGGCCAGTCCAGTTGTGGCGCTTCGACGCCGATCGTGCCGATGCTGGCGGCGGAATGCCCCAGATTGGCCCAGATCTGGCGGCAGAAACTGGCCACCGATGTTTTCCCGTTGGTGCCCGATACGGCAATCAGCGTTTCGGGTTGCTGCCCATAAAATTTTGCCGCCATGCGCGCAAAGCGGCGGCGCGGATTGGGGTCTTCGATCAAGGTCACCCCACCTGCGGAAAGCGGCAATTTCGTGCCCGGCTGGGCCAGGATGGCGACAGCGCCGTTCTGGATCGCTTCTTCGATATATTTATCGCCCGAAGCTTTTACGCCCGGCAAAGCCGCGAATAAATAGCCGGGCCGCACAACGCGCGAGTCCGAAGCAAGCCCGGCAATAATGATATTGCGGCTGGCGGCGGCTGGCACCTGGGCTTGGGCTGTATGGGAAGATGAAAATGCAGTTTGTGCCATGAGATCAAAAAGACGCAAGACGTCCCCCCTCTAATGCGGTTGAATGGGATTTCGGCGAAGTAATTACAGGTTGCGAAAAAGTCGAAGGTCGAACCGATACCGGCGGGCCCAGGCCCATCGCGGCTTTTACCTCGGGCAGGGTTTCGTCGCGTCGCGGGGCGATCCCGGCGATGGGTGCGATTTCGCTGATGACATTGCCGACATAGGGCGCGGCAACCCAGCCCGCCGTGGCAAAGCCATAGGATTTTTTATTGCCTTTGGGTTCGTCGATCATGATCATCACGATAAAGCGCGGATCATCGACCGGAAATGCCGCAACCAGTGAAGCAATCTGTGCATTGGCGCTGTAACCATGGCCAAGGGTTTTTTCCGCCGTCCCGGTTTTTGCGCCGACGCGATAGCCGGTAGCGTTCGCCTTGCTGGCCGTGCCATCCGTGACCACGACACGCAAAAGATTGCGCATGGTTGCAGAGGTTTCTTCGGAGATAATACGCTTACGCTCTTCATTGGCATAGGTTTCAGCCGAGTGCCTGATCAAGGTCGGATGAATTTTATAGCCGCCATTGACCATGGTCGCCACCGCAGAGGCCAGATGCAAGGGCGTCACCGCAATACCATGCCCATAAGCCGCCGTAATCGTGCTGATATCACGCCAGGGCCGCGGCAGGATCGGGGAAGCCGTTTCCTTGATCTCGATCGAGGGTTTATCGAAAAAGCCCAGATCGCTATAGAATTTTTTCAAGGTAGTCGTGCCGATTTTTTCGGCTATCAGCGCCGTGCCGATATTTGAGGAATGGATAAAGATTTCCGGCACCGATAACGGATGCGGTTCCGGGTGGAAATCATGAATGGTAAAACCGGAACGATACAAGGAATGCGTGGTATCGAACCGGGTTGAAAGCGGCATATGCAAAAATTCAATTGCGGCAGCCATCGTGAATGTTTTAAAGGTCGAACCCATCTCATAGGCACCAAGCGTGATGCGGTTGAAACGCTGGGCATCGGTGATATGGCCCGGCTCGTGCGGGTTGAAATCGGGCAAGGACGCCATGGCGTAAATCTCGCCATTGCGCGCATCCATAATGAGGCCTGCACCACCGATGGCCTGGAATTCGTCGATGGATTTCTTGATCTCACGCTGCAGCACGTATTGCATGCGCGTATCGATAGTCGTGTGCAATGTTTCCTTGCCGTCGCGCAAAAGACCTTCCATGCCGCGTTCAAGGCCGGACAATCCTTTGCCGTCCACATCTGCATAACCCACAACATGCGAGGTCAAAGCGCCATAAGGATAAACGCGGCGCGTTTCATCCAGGAAATCGACGCCGGGAATTCCCAAACGGTTGGCGGCATAAATCTGCTTTGGCGTCAGGTTACGCTTGAGCCAGACAAAACGGCGCTTGCTTTCCAGCTTTTTCAAAACATCGTGGTAATCCAGATCGGGAAAAACACCCAGAAGTTTTTGCGCAGCCTGAGGCGCATTGGTGATGAATTTCGGATCGGCATAAAGCGACGAGGTTTTCAGCGATGTGGCCAGCAATTTTCCTTCACGGTCCATCACATCTGCGCGTTTGACATTGGAAACGACAACGTCCGACGCACGCAGGATCCCGGTTTCTTCGGCCACGGCCTGGTGCGACAGGGTCAGGTTGGTCATGCGGCCGATGATGACCAGATAGGCCAGGCAAAAGCCGCACATCAGAACGAAAATGCGCGAGCGTGTTTTCTTTAAAATCGCCTTTCCGGCGATCCATTCGCTTTGGTCGCTGGCGTCTTCATGGACGGCATCGAAACCGAAAATCTTGGCGTTGACCCATGTTCTCATTCCATGTCTCCCATGGGGCCGGAAGCGCTCACCGGGATGGCGGTCATGGTCGGCAGGGCGGCAGGTTCTGGCAAGGCCGTCGGCTTGTAATTATTTTCGTCATTCAGTGCGGTCACCGTAGCGGCCTGTTCGGCCGGGGATTGTTGTGGTGCCATTTTTGCCTTGGCGTTATTCTGCGCCAGTTGATTCTCCGCCTCTTGCGCATCCAGTGCCTCTTTTAAGGGGATATTCGCAACTTCCGCAAATTGCCGGCCATTCAGGGCTTCGAGCGATAAATAATCTCGCGCCACTTTTTCCAGGCGGACGGGGCTGGTTAAAAAGGCCCATTCCGCCTGCAGAACGCGGATGGTTTCGCGTTCCTGTTCCGATTTTGCATCCAGGTTGCGTACATTGCGTTCGATGGCCTGGTATTTATTGGCGACATTATAAACGCAGCACCCAAGCACGATCAGCACCGCCAGCTGCAACAGGAAACTAAGCCGCATGGGGCACCTCCCCGATGCGTTCGGCCACGCGCAGTTTGGCAGAACGCGAACGTGCATTTCGTTGCGTCTCGTCGCGCGATGGCGTTACGGCCTTGGAATTAATCAGATGGAATGTTGCCGCATTTTGAACGCCCAGATCCGGTTTATGCCGCGAGCCGCGCGCGTTTTTTCCGGCCCGGTCGCGCAGGAAGTTTTTAACGATGCGGTCTTCCAGGGAATGAAAGGTGACGACGGCCAGGCGGCCTTTATCATGCAATAATTCTTCCGCGCCTTCCAATCCCTGTTGCAATTCATCCAGCTCGCCATTGACGGCGATGCGCAAAGCCTGGAATGTTTTGGTGGCCGGATGCGTTTCATCGCGGCGCGGCATGATTTTTTCAATCAGCTGCGCCAGTTCGAGCGTGCGGGAAAATTTCTGGATCTTGCGCTGCTCGACGATGGCCTTTGCAATGCGGCGCGAAGCGCGTTCTTCGCCATATTGATAAATAATATTGGCAAGATCATTTTCGTCCGTGTCATTGACGATATCAGCGGCCGATTCCCCCTCCTGGCTCATGCGCATGTCAAGGGGGCCGTCAAAACGAAAGGAAAACCCGCGCGTGGCATTATCCAGTTGCGGTGAAGAAACACCAAGGTCAAAGGCGATGCCGTGCACGTGAAAAACCTGCGCATCATGCAATAAAATCTGAATCTGGCTAAACGGGCCGGAAAGGATTTTGAAACGGCCTTGATAGGTTTTTTCAAATTCATGGCCCGTGGCAATCGCTTCAGGGTCACGATCGATGCCTATTACGCGGCAATCGGCGGCCTCCAGAATCGCTTTGGAATAACCGCCCCGGCCAAAGGTTGCGTCGATATAGATTTTATTAGGCTGCGGCGCCAGCCCTTCAATGACTTCGTTAAGCAAGACAGGAATATGCGCCACTTTTGTCATTGCGGCGCTTTCAAATTGGGGATGGTCAGGCCCTTGCTTTGAACCTGGGCTGCGGCCTGTTCCTTGCGGGCGGCGAAAGCGCCTGGCTCCCAGATCTGGAACTTGGTGCCCAGGCCGACAAAGACTGCATTATCAGTGATATTGGCATGCGCCAACAATTCTTTTGGAATGCCGATACGACCCGTATCGTCAAAACCCAGCGGCGTGGCATTGGCGAAAATCGTGGCGGCCAGATCATCCTGGGTGTCGGAAAACAGGTCGAATTTGTCCAGGCGGGTGCTGATTTCCTGGATCATGCCCATGTCAAAGCCTTCAAGGGCGGCGAATTTATTGGAAGGAATTAAAACGACGCCGGGAAAAGCCTGTTCGGCTAAAGTTGCGCGGAAACCAGCTGGTACTGACACCCTGCCCTTGGCATCTACCTTGTTGGTATGGGTGGAAAGGAACAGTGCCAATGCGCGAAGACTCTGTTAGAGGAAAACTGGTTAATAATGGGATAACATGGGATTTCATGGGACGTCAAGCATATCATATAAGAAATTTGTAAATTGCCAGTGAATCCTGTTTTCCACTCTATTTCGTTCCTAAAATAGGATTTTGTTCTTGGGTTTAGGAATATTATTTGGCGCCTGCCTATTATACTCTTCCAAAATTCCTGACACAAATTCCTGGCGCAATTCATAGGAACAATTTTATGAGAAAAAATATAAAACGATTCTGTTTTGTGATACTGGACTTCACTTGTTTATGCTGACAGCGTTGCTGCATGATATGTTGACGGCTGGATGCTAACGGGCGTGGTATTAATCGCAGGATCAGGCATCGCAATAATATTTTACCAGGCGCGGCGGGAAAGAAAACTGTCTCCTATAGTTGCCGGGCTAAACGTATAATCAAACGCGATGATAGGGATGCCCCGATAAAATTGTCGAGGCCCTGTAAAGCTGCTCGGCCAGCATCAGCCGCACCAGCATATGCGGCCAGGTCAGTGCGCCAAAGCTGACGCGCCAGTCGGCTTCACGGCGCAGGGTGTCATCCAGCCCGTCCGCGCCGCCGATGATGAAGCAGAGGGAAGATTGCTGGGCCGTGAAATAGTGCTGGATTTTCTGAGCAAAAGCGACGCTGTCCACATTTTCGCCGCGTTCGTCCAGAATGATGTGTACCGATTTTGCCGGGAGTGCGGCGCGGATCAGTTCGGCCTCGCGCATTTTGCGTTCGGCGTCGCTCACATTAGGCGCGGGCAGTTCGGTTAAGGTAAATTTCCATGAAAGGCGCTTGGTATAATCGTCGATCAGACGCTGTAACTCGGCATCCTTGTTTTTGCCGATAGCAATCAGATGGATAGAAACGCTCACGCCGGATCGGCATCTGATTTTTTGCTGATCATTTTTTTGTGTTCCGCGCCAACGCTGGTTGCGGACCACATTTTTTCCAGCGAATAAAATTCGCGCACTTCGGGGCGGAAGACGTGCAGGATAATATCCTGCAGATCGACCAGGACCCAGTCGCCTTCGGTCAAGCCTTCGGCGCGTTGTTTTTGTCCGGCAAAATTCTTGCCGACTTCTTCCATGACTTTCTGCGCTAA
>JAQGJA010000110.1 GCA_028290805.1 Alphaproteobacteria bacterium | reverse complement strand
CGGCGTGCTGGCGATTATCCTGACCATCATGGTGCTGGAACTGCAGCCGCCGCATAATGTCAGCCTTCGCGCGCTGATCACCATCCTGCCCGTTTTTTTCAGCTATGTGCTCAGCTTTGTCTATGTCGGAATTTACTGGAACAACCATCACCATCTGATCCAGACCGCCAACCAGGTGAACGCCCCTATTTTATGGGCCAATCTGCATCTGCTGTTCTGGCTTTCACTCATCCCCTTTGCAACGGGCTGGATGGGCGAACACCACAAAGCCGGCGTACCGGCCGCGCTTTACGGCCTGGTCCTTTTAATGGCCGCTATCGCCTATGCCATCCTGCAATACGGCATCATCAAAACCGAAGGCGACGGCTCGGTCCTGTCACAGGCGGTGGGCACGGATATCAAAGGCAAACTCTCCATTGTGCTCTACGCCGCCGGCATCGCCCTCTCCTTCCTGCGCCCCTGGATGGGCCAGGTTTTGTATCTGGCCGTGGCGTTAATGTGGCTGTTGCCTGATGGGCGGATCGAGAAGAAGTTGGTAGAGGAGGGAGTTGAGGCAGAATAATGGCGACCCCAGCAGGAATCGAACCTGCAACCTACTGCTTAGAAGGCAGTTGCTCTATCCGATTGAGCTATGGAGTCCCGGGGGTAATGTTTCAACGCCTATGGCTATAGCACAGGTTTTGGCGGGCAAAAAGACCGTTCTGTGGATTACTCCGCCGCCGCTTCAGACGGAATAAAGCGGTCGGGATAGCGGATGCGGTCTTTGGCGAAATGGAGGGCGACGCTCGTGCCCTTGCCGGGGGCGGTGCTGATCTCGAGCGTACCGTTGTAATATTCCATGAGGCGCTTGGTCAGCGGCAGGCCCAGGCCAGTGCCGTTATATTTGCGCGCCAGCGAGGAATCGATCTGGCCGAACGGGGCCAGGGCTTTTGGCACATCTTCGGCGCGCATGCCGATGCCGCTGTCGCGGACGGTGACGGTCATGCCGGTATGGTCCAGGCTGGCCGTGACCTCGACTTTACCGCCTTCAGGGGTAAATTTGACCGCGTTGGACATGAGGTTCAGCAAAATCTGGCGCAGATGTTTGGGGTCGATCCAAAGCGAAGGCAGGTCGTCGGGATAGCCTGCTTCCATCGTGACATAGGCGCGTTCGGCTTTTGGTCCCATCAGCTTGTTACAGGCCTCGATCACTTCGGCGACATCGGTGACGCGTTCATAGCCGACGATCTCGCCGGCTTCGGCTTTGGACAGGTCCAGAATGTCGTTGATCAGCTCCATCAGATGCATCCCGCTATTGTGGATGTCGCCGATATATTCCTTGTATTTGGGACTGTTCGGCGGACCGGCCAACTGGTCGCGGATCACTTCGGAAAAGCCTATAATGGCATTGAGCGGCGTGCGCAATTCATGCGAGATATTTGCCAGAAATTCGCTCTTGCTGCGGCTGGCGCTTTCCGCATCTTCCTTGGCACGGAGGAGGATTTTTTCCTGTTCGTACATTTTGGTGATATCGACATAGAAAGAGGCGATGCCCCCTTCCCTTGTACGGTGTTCGATCGCCATGTAAATGCGGCCGCTGGCATAGGTTTCGTTATAAGGCCCGGCATCGGACAACCCGCGGTGGCGGATGCGGTTGGACTTCCATTGCGGGATTTTTTCCGGCGGAATATCGCTGATCCCCTGGGAAAAGAAAATATCCAGCACCTCGTTAAAGGTGACGCCCGGTTGCACTTTATCCAAAGCGTGCGGGAAAAACACATCCTTGAATTTCTGGTTGCAGATCAGCAGACGGTCGTCCTTGTCATACAGGACAAAGGCTTCGGGCGAGGATTCAAGCGCTTCCCACAGCCAGGCTTCGAGGCGGGCGGCGCGCTGGTTGGCGGCCAGCACATCGCTGATATCCGTGCCGGTGCCGCGATAACCGGCAAATTCGCCGGTATCGGCAAAGACGGGGCGCGCGCCGACAAGGAACATCAGTTCCTGGCCGGTATCTTCGTCGGTTGCGGTGATCTGCACATCGCGGAAAGCGCGTTTGGCCACAATTTTATCGGTAGCCTGGGATAAAGCGGAAAAGGACCAGTCGGTGACCTGCTGGTCATGTGCGGCCTTGATAAGTTGAGCCAGTTTTTTCTGGGCTGATTCCGGGGCATGTTCGGAAATAAAGCTGAAATCGAAATTGGCGTCCATCTCCCAGAACCAGTCCGAGGCCACTTCGGCAAAGTCACGGAAGCGTTTCTGGGCTTCGACATTATTCTGGTGCAGTTCCTGACGGCGGAATTCCATTTCAACCCAGTGGGCGATCAGATGGAACACCTCGCGGCCGCGGCTGTACTGGGTGCGTTCGGGGCGGTCGTCGATGGCGAAGATATGCCCCGTGATATCGCCGCGCTGGTTGCGCAAGGAGAGGCCCAGGTAATTGCACATTTTCATCGGCGCGACGAATTCAGTCGGAATGAAATTGCAATCCACCTTGTCGTTCAGATGCACATAGCCGCCCTGCTCGTAAATTTTCTGGCAGGGGGAATCTTTGGGGTCATAGGAAAAAGTCGGCACGAAATGATCAGTGTCCCATAATGCCACGACATTGGCCCGGTCGCGCGTTTCGTCCAGGCGCACGACGCCGCCGATGCGGCAGCCCATGGCCAGGGCGATGGCTTTTGAGGCACGTTCGGGCACGATCAGGGAGTCGCTGGAATCGCTGAGCAAAGATGCCAAAGCCAGTTCGCGGCGCTTCTGTACGGTCAGATCGGACCAGGAAACGACGACATTGCCTTCAGGCGTCATATGTTCGCTGATCTCGACCCAGACATCGTCCTTCAGCCTTACTTCACGCCGGCCGTAATTATTGCGGTGCAGGGCCATGCGTTTTTCGACATATTCCTCGAATTGTTCTTTTGGCACGGTCTGGATGCCGCGGGTGAACATTTCCCGGATAATTTTCTCAAACGAAACCCCCGTCTGCATCATGTCCTGCATCTCGAAAAAGATGTCGCGGTTTTTGTTGTTGATAAATACCAGTTGGTCGTCCTTGTCGAACAGGGCAACGCCATAAGGAATGGCTTCGATCGTATCGGCCAGCTGCTGTTCCACTTCGGTGGCGTTCAGCGTGCTTTCCACCGCCTCGGTGACATCACGCAGATAGCCGCGCAGACCACGGGCGAAACGCTGGGCGTAAGCTGCAACATAGACGATGCGCCCGTCGGATGCGGCAAGCGGCATGGGGCTAAGCGGCTGGATGCGGCCTTTGAGGCAGGCCTGGACCCAATTCTGCCATTCTGTGCTGCATAATTTTCTGTCAAAGATACTGGAAAGCATCTTGCCGGTCAGCTCTTCCGGCGGATGCTCGACCAAAGCGGTAATTTGCATGGAAATAAAAGTCAGATGTCCTGTCGTATCGGTCTCCCAGAATACATCCGGGGAAACCGATAAGAAATCACTCAGCGCGTCTTTTACGGCGTCACTGGACATGTGTTTCGTTACCAGACATTCAAACCTTTTACCTTAAGCGGGAGATTTCCCCTCATTATCCTATCCTTAATTCACTAACAGGCTATAAACGCACAATACGCTGCTTCCCAGTTATTGAAAAGCAACTTCGTTAAAGCTGCGCAATTTTCTGCTATGCAGTGTCTCCATTCCCACATCGCGCAGCAATTCCATGGTACGGATACCGATACGTAAATGCTGATCCACCCGGCGGCGATAGAATTCGTCCGCCATGCCCGGCAATTTAATCTGTCCATGCAAGGGCTTATCGGAAACACAAAGCATCGTCCCATATGGAACGCGGAAACGGAAACCATTAGTGGCAATCGTTGCCGATTCCATGTCCAAAGCCACGGCGCGGCTCTGGCTGAGGACTTTGGACGGGATATAATAGTCTTTCAGCTCCCAGTTCCGGTCCAATGTGGTTGCGACAGTGCCGGTGCGCATGATCTTTTTCAGTTCTGCTCTGGTCAGGCCGGTGACATCGGCCACGGCATGTTCCAGCGCGAGCTGCACCTCGGCCAAGGCGGGAATGGGGATGATGAGGGGCACGTCTTCGTCCAGCACATGGTCCTGGCGCAGATAAGCATGCGCCAGCACATAATCGCCCAAAGTCTGGCTGTTGCGCAGCCCCGCGCAATGCCCCAGCATCAACCAGGCATGCGGGCGGAGGACTGCGACATGGTCGGTGATATTCTTGGCATTCGATGGCCCCACGCCGATATTGACCAGTGTAATCCCCGAACCGTCCTTGCGCGCCAGATGATAAGCGGGCATTTGCGGCAGACGTGGCGGGATTTTGCCCGGGGCGTATTCGCGCTGGGGCAGATTGGCGTTCTGGGTGACGATATTGCCCGGCTCGATAAAGGCTTCGTATTCGTCGCCGACATCGGTGGCCGGGTCGCGTTTTGCCATCAGTCCGCGCGCCATTTTGGCAAATTCATCGACATAGAAACCGTAATTGGTAAACAGGACGAAATTCTGGAAATGCACGGGGTCGGTGCCGGTATAATGCTTTAGACGCTGCAGGCTGATATCGATGCGCGGAGCATCGAAAAGCGCCAGTGGATGGGCCGTATTATTGCGCTGCTCGAAACCGTAATTGGCGATATTGTCATCCATCGAAACCAGATCCGGCAGATCGAATATATTCGGCAGTTCCAGGATTTTTTCCGGCGTGATCACGCCTTCAAGGTGGTAACTTTCGCCCAGGGCGAAATGGATCGGAATAGGCGTGGCACTGACACCGATGGTGAACGGCACATGGTGGTTTTCCTGTAACAGGCTAAGCTGCAGCAGCAGATAATTGGCGAAAATATCAGGGCGCGTCACCGTCGATTCATAGGTACCGGGCTGGGACACATAACCGAAAGCCAGCGGCGTTTTATGGCGCTGGCGGGTTTTTACCTCAATGCGGATGAAAGGGTAACAGGCCCGCACGCGTGCTGTCTGGGTTTGGGCATCGCTGGTAAAAGCATCAAATTCCTGGCGCAGATAGGCGGTATTGTGCGTATAGATTTTTTCGATATGTGCCAGGGCATCGCTGGCGTTTTCAAAGGTTTTCTCTTCCTTGCCGGGCAGCAGGGGTTTCATTTTTTCGGAGGTAAGCATCGATATCCTACTTACCTGCCGAAGCTGTTTTTTGCATCGATGCTGCAGGCGCCGCGATGCCGTTTTGCAGTTTATCCTGTAATTGCCGGCGCAGTTCGGTGTCGCTTGATTTAGCGTCTTCCAGTTTGGCTGCAGCCAGTTTTTTCTCTACGCTTTTCAGCGCACGGTCCCATTGAAAACGCGCTTCCAGCCTGCGCCCAACGGCCCAATAAATATCGCCCAGGTGATCGTTGATCACCGGGTCTTCGGGCAATTGCTGGACCGAGGTTTCAAGATAAGGCACGGCTTCGGCGTTCCGGCCAATACGGTGAAGGGTCCAGCCCACACTGTCGGTGATATAGGGGTCATCCGGTGCACCGGCCAAAGCGCTGCGCAGCATGTCCAGCGCCATACCCAGATTGCGGCTGTGATCAGCCCAGGAATAGGCCAGGTAGTTCAATACTTCCGGCTGGCGCGGGCTGAGTTTCAGAGCGGAGAGCAGATCGGCCTCAGCTTTGTCCCATTCGCCCGTGCGTTCGTAACAAATGCCCCGCGAATAAAGCAAAACCCAGTCTTTTTCCTGTAGTTTCGCCGTGTCGCCGATGATTTTATTATAATAAGGCAGCGCCTTGGCGAAATCCTCCTTGCGGCGATACAGATCGGCCAGTTCCATCGTGGCCTGACGCGCGACGATGTCGTTTTTCTGCAATGTCTCAAGAATGGCAATCGCCTGGGGGGCGTCCTGTTCCTGCTCGTAAAGCTGAGCCAGCCGCAATTGAGCCAGGGTATAGAGATCGCTGGTTTCAGGAATGGCTTTAAAGAAATCCCTTCCCGCGTCGCTGTTGCCATTCAGCGCCAGGATATCGCCCAATAACAGGCTGGTAAATTCATCCTGGGGCATCAGATAATGCGCCATCTGGGCGTAAAGCACGGCAAGGCGCGAGGAATTTTCCTGGTGCAAAACAGTGGCGACATCATAAAGCGCCGCCGATGCGCCATTGGCCGGGGCTATTATAAAAGGCTGTTTTTTTATCTCACCCTGATTGACACGCGCCAAGGCGGCCTTTGGCCAAGGCACGCTTGGCATCTGCTTTGCAACGGTTTCATAAAGTTTGGAAGCATCCGACGCCTTGCCTTTGCGTTCATAAAACTGTCCCGCGATATAGGCCATGCGGATCGACAAATTATCCTGCAGCGCGCGCGAATAATAAAGTTCGGCCGCCTGGGCATCATCCTTGTCATCATAGATAAAAGCCAGATGCATTTGCACCAGCGGTTTCAGCGAAGGGAATTCTTTTTGCAAATCTTCCAGCCTTGTAATGGCCGGGGCGTAATCTTTGCGGCCGACTTTATTCCAGGCTTCCAAAAGCGGCTTCAGCAAACGGCCGAAACCATCGGAACGCAGCAAGGGCAGATTAGCCTCAATTTTTTTGGCATCGTTATTTTTGAAACCCTCGACCAGCTGCAGCAATACCGCCAGTTGGGCCGTCGCGGTCGGTTGCTTTAGATCCATATCGGCACTGATCTTGAGCGCGCGTTCCATGTCGCCTGCACCGATGGCGGCAGGCAGGCTGCGTTCATAAAGATATTGCCGCTCCTCGGGCGAGCCCACAGCATCTATGGCGCGGGCGTAATATTTGTCGGCGGAATCCAGGTCATCCCTGGCCACGGCGAAACGCGCCGCCAGGTAATTTCCCGCCACGGTTGCAGAGGGGGTCAGGCGCAAGGGGGACGCCTGGTCCCCATTTTCAGCGGTTTCATTTTCTTGTGGCTCCGGATCGCCCGGGGATGTTTCCTGGGACAAGACCGCGCCCGTATCATCGGGACGCTTGGCCGGATGTGTCCAGACATAGGTAATGGCCGCAGCAGCCAAAAGGAGAAAAAGGAGGGATCTTGCTTTCATCAGGGGGGACCTTCATG
>JAQGJA010000103.1 GCA_028290805.1 Alphaproteobacteria bacterium | reverse complement strand
ATTTTCACAACCTGGTCCTGGGGCAGCATGTCGTGCAATGCATCGTAAATGGGGCGCAGATAGGGGTCTATTTTCTCCTGCATGTCGCCAGGCAGGAAACCTAGATGCTCGCCCGCCTCGACGGCAGGCCGCGAGAAGATTAAACGCTCGACCTTGTTTTCAGTAAGGAGTTGGACGCCGGCGGCAACCGCCAGATAGGTTTTACCGGTTCCGGCAGGGCCGATGCCGAAGACCATGTTGTGCTTGTCGATGGCGTCCAGATAGGCGGCCTGGGTGGTGGAGCGGGGGCTGATATGCTTGCGCTTGGTCACGACCTTGCGCGGCTTGTCGCTGAATGCGGCCAGCGCCATTTGTTTCATCTGGGGTTCGGCGTGCGAGGTGGCGATGCGCAAGGCACCGGTCACGTCGGCTTCCTCGATCTCCAGCCCGTTCTGGATGCGGTCCCAAAGCGCGTCGAACGTGTCCTGGGCCTGGTGCGTGGCGGCATTCGAGCCGCTGACCGTGACCGTATTGCCCATTGTGCTGATATCGACGCCAAGCGTCCGCTCGATCTGGGTCAAATAAGCGCTGCCGGGCCCGAAAAGTTCGGGTAAAGCGCGGTTGTCGTCGAAATAGAGTTCAAGGATGCGTTCAGGCTCATGTGCATTCGGACGACGAGGGCTCAAAAGGCGGACTCCAGCTGGTAAAGAAAGATGTTTTATTTCTTTATCATAGGGCAACAAGGCTAAAAAACAAATAAGGAGTTTAAAGAGGCGTGCGGTTACCCGTTGCAGCGCAATACGTTGCCATATGGGCGATGCTGTTGCTCACTTCCTGGCTGAATAAATGCGCCGTTGTTTCCAAATAATGACTGAAAACAAGATTATTATGGGCGGGCAAGGCTTTTTTGCTGGTGGTAAGCGGCAGCGTCCAGTAAAGCGGATGAATTTTTGTTTCCCGTGCCATCGCAGGCGTGACAAGACCAGGATTTTCTCGGCCGTTGAAATCCCTGGCCTTCAGATTATGGATTGTGCCCAGATTTTCTTCAAAGGCAATGATGTTGGCGAAATTATGAACCATTTTATGTGTATGATCGACGACATCTTCAAAAGGCATGGGCCGCATTTTTGAATTATAATCGGGCCCGAATTTTTGCCTGGTAATAAATTGCCGCCATTGCTGCAGCTCCGGCTGCCGCCGCGCATTCAATGAATTATCATTAACTTCCCGATAGGAAAACCGCGCCCCTATTTTGGCCTGGCTGGGGCGGGCAAACTGTTTTTCGATGCGAAAATTTTTCTCGGGGTTGAAAATAAAACTGATGGTAAAAGCCTGCTTAAAACTTTCTTCGAAAATAGCGTTATCTTCATCATCCTTTACCAGGTGGGCATAACGGCCATAAAGATGGGCGGCGCGTTTTTTATCCTTTTCATTTTCACTTTCGGCAAGGGCAATAAATTCTTTCTCATTGTCGAAAAAGACAGTGTTCTCATCTTGTGTTACCGAACAGATACTGTAATCCAGGCGCGGTAATTTATAATTCGTATCAAAAACAACGGAAAAAATCTGGTGATGATCTTTAGTGTCAGCTGCATCGACCGCACAGCCCTTTAATTGCTGCGGCGCAGGACCACAAAGAATATTGCCTGATGCGGCCGAAGAGGTTTGACCGCGCCTCATCAAATACCGTATTTTTCACGAATGGTTTTTTGCAATGCTTCATAGGGTGTCAGGTCGATTTCTTTTTCTTCTGCGATTTCGGCGGCGAAGCTGGCGTCTTTTTCTTTTTTCAGATCGGCTTTGGCTTGCTTGACCTGCTCGATAAGCTGGTCGCGTTTCAGTGGTTTATTCATGTTCAGGTAATCGGGGCGGATTTCAAGCAAAACCTGCTGGTAATGAATATTGGCCACGCGCGTCGCCATTTCCGGAGACAGCATCTGGGTGCCATTGACCATGTAATGATGGATGGCCGCTTCGTTGATGAGGGCGGCGCCCTTTTCCATGCCGAAGAACGTCCGGCATTTCTTTGGCGGGATATTCTTTTTGCGCGTGGTTTCCGTGCTCATATAGCCAATATGCGGTTCAAAGGGTTTGCGCGTGTAATCGCTTTTCTCGACACGGCAGATGGCGTTGACCCCTTTTGCAAAAACGTAGTCGCGCTTGACCTTCTGTGCCATAAGGTCCGCTGCTTCCACCAGGGTTTCAAAACTGTAATGGCCGCGTTCTTTTTTAGCGGCGGGGACCAGGCTGTTATAGCCGAAGAAATTATAGAACGGCTCCAGCTTTTCAAACCCCGAAGCCAGTTCAAACATGATATCGCGCGTCTCCTGGTCGAACTGGTCATTGGCCAGTTCAAAAGGAATGACATCCTCGATTTTCGCCTTGCTGGCAAAGACCGATTTAATGACAGGCAGGTCCGGACGCTCGGGGTGGTAAACAAAGCGGACGGTCGTGCTTTCGTGGTACTGGTCCGTGGTGAAATGAAGGTTTTTCAGTTGCTGCCGGCCGTATAATTTTTCAAGATGTTCTTCGTAAACCGTACTGACCTTATAAGGCTCTTCCAGGAAATATTCCGTCTTTTTGCTGAAATTGGCATTAAAAACCGTTTCGGGTTTTGTCTGGAAAGAAGGGGTAAAAGAGGTCACTTCCAAACTGTAAAGATCGCCCGCGCCTTTGGATACGTTGATCAGGCGCGTGGCATCGTTTCCGATAACCAGTCCCTTTATTTGCGGAATGGCCTGTTGTTTCACCAGCAAAGGCCCGCTCGTGTCTTTTTGCTTTATCCGAACTGTTTTGATTTTAGGCGGTATGATATCGCTGGGGGCCACAGCGGTTTTAGAGGCTTTTATTTTCCTGGGTTTGGCCTGGGACGCAGGAGATATTTTTTCAACGGAAACCGCATGCATCGGCATGTTTTTTTTGTGTGCAATACCCAGATACGTGTCGATGCGGCGTTGCATGCTGTGGGCATTGGGGGCGTTTTTCGTGACGTTAGTCACGGCGCTGGCAATTTCTTTTTTATCCAGCGCCACGCCGCTTTCAGCCCGACGGGAAAGATGGTGCAGGACAAGGGCGGCCTGGTTGACAACGCGGTCGCTGTTTTCACTGCCGACATCGCCGCGCAATTTACGCTGGGGCCTGATGACCAGAAAACCCGGCTGCTTCGTCCGGTCGATTTTTACATCAAGCAGATTTTGCAGATCATACACCAAAGGCTTTTCTTTATTGAACAGCAATTGGCGAAAATCCTGGTCCGGCATCGGGATATTCATCGAACTGCCGGCACGGTGATTGGGTGTTTCTCTCAGGGTTTGCAAAACGGGATGAAGGCCAAGTGGCACGACGGACAGATGCCTATACTCGAACTCGTGAAACGTTTCTTCAAGGCCGGTAACTTTTTTTGGCATCCAGTCGCTCCCGTTAAAAGCTGATTTTCCACGTATAAGCAACGCGTAAAAGCAATCCGTCGTTTATACGCAGATTCTGTAAAGGGAGCAAGGAAAAAAAGCGGCTCAGGCCGTTATTGTTAAGCCTATGATACGGCTTGATACTGCTCCGGCCCTGGCATTTGTCTGACGATACTGGGGCTTGCATAAACCAGTTTGGCTGATTCAATCTTCATGAAGGTCAGGGTTTGGTTTTCATCCGCTTCAAAAGACCCACGCCCGAAATCACCTTGCTGGTAATTCGTGAAGCGGACGTCCTGAGCCAGGCTTCGTTTGTATTCCTGCACGGAATTGGCCAGTCCGGCCTGTTGGACAAGTTCATCGTCCTTGACAGTCAATTCCCTGACAAGCATTTGCTTCACCTCGCCGAACTCGACAAGAATTTGCTGGTCAGCATGGATCGGTTCGTCAACATAGTTGGCCACTTGAATCGGTGTGCCGCTAATAATGATGGTTTCCATCTTTCTGCAGGTTCTAAGCGGGGCGACAACCTCCAGCGCAATCATTTCGCCGTTGGGAGAAAGATCTTCGCGGCGCTCGCCCTTAACGCAGAGAAACGTCTGGGCGGGAATGGCGTCATCCTTTTTACCATATTCGTCCAGTTGGAGAATACGGTTTTTTGTTACTTCGTCTACTCTATAGTCCGCCATTGCCTACCTCAAAAATGAAGAAACCAGATAAGTATTCTATCATCAAGCAGGCAAGGTGTCTGTCTTTATGCTTTGTGCATATGCGCAATACCAAAATAAAATTCAGCCAAAATAGACGCTTAGGTATAAAGAGAATGTTAATTATAAGGCGGAACTACTCCTTGAGTGGCCGTTTTCATGTAATAGCGCAATTGATGAAGGCAAATTCTAATAAACAAAAGAAAGGGCGCAAAAAAATATGCTGCATTGCGCCAAACAATTTTTTTGAAAAAACGCCTTATTCTGCCCAGATCTGCACCAGTTCGACCAGCATGGCGACTGATTTTTCCATGTCTTGGACGGATACATATTCCTGTTTTCCGTGCAGCGCCATCTCGCCGGTGAACAGGTTGGGACAAGGCAGGCCCATAAAGGACAGGCGCGAGCCATCGGTGCCGCCGCGGATAAACAGGCGCTGGGGCCCGAGCCCGGCGCGGCGATAGGCGGCTTCGGCATGTTCCATCACCAAGGGATGGTGGTCCAGGATCTCGCGCATGTTGCGGTATTGCTGATGGGTGGTGCAGTCGATTTCCAGGCCGGGGAAGGCGGCCTTGGTCTGGTCCGCCAGATCCCGCAATTTTTGCGCATACCCGGCCAGACGCGGCGTGTCGAAATCGCGCAGGATCAGGGTAAGGGTGGTTTTCTCGACTCCGCCTTCGATCTGGACGGGATGCACAAAACCTTCGCGCAACTCGGTGGTTTCGGGACTTAAGGACTTGGTGGGCAGGCGGGCGATGAAATCGGCGGCGGCCTTGATGGCGCTGACCAGCTTGCCCTTGGCCGTGCCGGGCTGGATGGAAACGCCGTGAAAGACGATCTTCATGCCATCGGCGGAAAAGCTTTCGCCCTCGATGGAAAAATTCTCGCCCCCGTCCAGCGTATAGCCGAAATCCGCGCCCAGTTTCGCCATATCCACCTTGTCCACGCCGCGGCCGATTTCCTCGTCCGGGGTGAAAAGCAGGCGGATTTTGCCATGCGGGATCTGCGGGTTCTGCATGAGGTAAGCGGCCAGATCCATCAGGATCGCCACCCCCGCTTTATCATCCGCGCCCAGCAATGTCAGGCCCGAGGCGGTAATGATATCCTCACCCTTTTTGGTGGCCAGATACGGGTGGTCTTCGGGGCGGATCACGATTGCAGGGTCGTCGGGCAGGGTAATCGCGCCGCCGTCCCAGTTTTTATGGATGATCGGTTTGACATCCATCCCGCTGCAATCGGGTGAGGTATCGACATGGGCGCACAGGCAGATAACCGGTACCGGCCCCTCAATGGTCGCAGGGATCGTGGCGTAAACATAGCCGTAAGGGTCCAGCTCGGCGTCATCAATACCAATCGCTTTTAATTCGGAAACCAGCAGGCGAGACAGGTCTTTTTGTTTTTCACTGCTGGGCTGTGTTTCCGAATTCGGGTCGGCCTGGGTGTCGATCTGCACATAGCACAGGAAACGGGTGGTGACGGTGTGGGGGTAGTTATCGATCATAGCTGCACCTGCATTTTGAACCACCAAGCGCGGCAAAGCCGCTTCACCAAGGGTCACAAAGAAACACCAAGAAAGCAAGGTAAAAATAAACGGTTGTTCTTCCCTCTTAGTAGTGCGCCTTGAAAAAGCACTTGATGGAAACGCATGCGTTTCGTGATGGTTTAGTCCTCTTAAAGCTTGCGCACTTGCGAAAGCATCACATTCCGCCGCCAAAGAACATAGAGCACAAAACCGGCATTAGTAACAACAAGTGAGATGGGATACAACGCCGTGATGATCGTATAGCGATCCAGGGCCGCTGCACCAAAAGCATACATCAGGCTGCCTAGGGCAAAGGCGGTAATTGTTTCTTCGTGGGGCTTGTTCCAGGATTTTCGGAAGGTCGGATAAAATCCCAGCATGTCGATTGCCGTTACCAAGATCATGGAATAAAGCGGCGTATGCGTCGCAAGCCATAACGGAATGGCGCAAAGCGCGGCGATAAAGGTGATCCAGTCGGATTTTTTAATAATGCGTTCGCCGTATTTCAGCGAAAGAAAAAATATCAGAAAACACATAGCGGAATTGATGGCCGTCACCCATGCGCCCGCCCCGCCCTGATCGGCGATCTGACCAAAGAATGCTGTGCCGGTCAAAAAGCTCCAGATAAACCAGCTGAAACAATAGGGCTTCGTCCGTCGGTGCATAATATCGACGATATAGGGAATAAGCCCGATAAAAGCGACAATAAGACCAAGCGTGGTCAGGATTTCTTTTGTGTAGTCTGTCAAAAATATATCCGGCTAAAAACGCAATGCAGCGAAATCAAGCTTAGAGGCTAAACAGCCGCAGGAAAAGAGAGTTTGAAAAAACTCTTCTTTTCTTCCTTAAAGCAAAGCGCATTAACCACCAAGCGCGGCTATGCCGCTCACCAAGATTCACAAGGAGACATCAAGAAAGAAGGGCTACTGCGCTTTATCTTTTTGCTCTTCTGTTTTGGTGCGCGCCTTGAAAGGGCGCTTAGTGTTCTTGGTGGTTCAAATTTAGGACGGCTTGCGGGTTACGCCCTGGCGTTCTTCTTC
>JAQGJA010000014.1 GCA_028290805.1 Alphaproteobacteria bacterium | reverse complement strand
TTGTTCCTTATGGCCATCGCCTTCCATCTGGCCTATCCGACTCTTGAGCTGAAGCCCGCTTATGACCGGTATGAGAATACGATTTTCTGGATTTTGCTGGGGCTGCAGGTTTTTCTTTGGGCCAATATCGTCATCGATTTTTTCATCCAGCGCATCATCCAGGAAAAAACTACCACCGAGAATTACCACCAGTTCCTGTTAACCTCAGGGCCGGTGCGGATCATTATCCAGATCCTGACGGCGATCATTGTGATCATCATCGTGCTGGATATGCTGGGCGTGAATGTCACCGGTCTGTTGGCAGGTCTTGGGGTCGGGGGTATTGCCTTGGCCCTGGCGGTGCAAAATATTTTAAAAGACCTGCTTTCGGCCTTGTCGATAGCCCTGGATAAACCCTTTGTTGAAGGCGATTTCATTGTGATTGGCGACAAGATGGGGACCGTGGAACGCGTCGGGTTGCAGACGACAAGATTGCGCGCGCTTAGCGGCGAACAGCTGGTGATCAATAACGGCGATATCCTTTCCAGCCGTGTGCAGAATTATAAACGCATGCAGAATCGCCGCCTGGAAGTGCGCTTTACCCTGGTTTACCAGACACCGAAACATCTGGTCGAAAAAGTGCCGGGGATCATCAAGGAAGTTATTACGCCGATTCCCAAGACGACTGTCGAGCGCACGCATTTCAAGGATTTCGGTGAATCCGGCCTGATTTTCGAATATGTGTATTGGGTCATAGACCCCGATTTCAACCTGTATATGGACATCCAGCAACAGATCAACCTGGCCCTCATGGAACGTTTTGAAGCCGAAGGCATCGGTTTTGCCACACCGATGCGCACCATACAGATTCTGCATGATACGCCTGCAGGGATAGAAGAAATGACGTCGCCGGAAAATAAATAATCCTGTTGCAATGCAGCATGCTGATCTGTTATGCTGATTCCATGATCAACTGGTTTACCCGCAATAATATTATGCCGCTGCTTACCCATCAAGCAGGGGAATATATTCTAGCGGGTCCATTGGCCCGCAGCACCAAGGCGGGCCGATTAATTTCAAGACGACGTAAATGATCCCGGTTCGCCCTTTTAAAACAAAGGGAGAAAACGATGAGCATTATTGTAACGCATTTGAAAAAAGAATTTACCGGCCGCAAACGCGTGCCCGGAAACCGTTTTTTCCGCCGATATGAACCGGTCCTTATCCCTGCCGTAAAAGATATCAGCTTTTCCATCGCCCGCGGCGAACGTGTGGCGTTTATCGGCCCGAATGGCGCAGGAAAATCGACGACGCTTAAAATGCTGAGCGGGATTTTGCATCCATCGGGCGGCCATGCCACGGTTGCGGGCCTGGTGCCATGGGAATCGCGGCAGAAGCTGGCCCATCGCATCGGCTTGGTTTTCGGCCAGCGTTCCCAGCTTTGGTATCATCTGCCCGTGCGGCAAAGCTTTGCCCTGCTTGGGAAGATTTATGGGCTGGATGATGCGGCTTATGAGGCCCAGCTGGCGTCGCTGGAGCATTCTTTCAATCTTGGCCCGCTTTTGGACCAACCAGTGAAATCTTTATCGCTGGGCCAGCGGATGCGCTGTGAAATCGCCGCCAGCCTGTTGCACCAGCCGGAAATCCTGTTCCTGGATGAGCCGACGATTGGTCTGGACGTCACGACCAAGGCCGAATTGCGCGACCATCTGCGCGCCATTAGCAACGAAAAGGGCACGACAATCATCCTTACCTCGCATGATACGGCGGATATCGAGGAAATCTGCGACCGCGTCGTTCTGATCAACCATGGCGAAAAGCTGATCGACATGACATTGCCGGAAATGCGCAAGCTTTACCTGCGCCAAAAGCAATTGCGTTTCGTCACGGCCGAAGAGCATCCCCATATCGTCTTGCCAGAGGCGGCGCAGATCAAAATTGCACCGCATTCTTTGGTGATTGATATTGATCCCGATATCGTCCCGGTTGCGGCCATTATCGGGACGGTCCTGCAAAACCTGACCGTGCATGATGTCGCCGTCAGCGACCGCGCTTTGGAAGATGTCATCCGCCATATTTATACGGAGAACAGGCAATGACCCTGAAACAAAAAATCCGGGCCTATAGCGCCAGCTTCCGCATGGGCGTTAAACTTTGCCTGTCGGACCGTGCCGATCTGTTCAGCACGGTGTTGATATACGGCACCTTGCTGGTCGTGTTCGATGCGATTTACCGGGTAATGCCGATTGAACAACTGGGCCGGGCGGATATCACCCGCGCGCATTTGTTGTGGTATTTCGTTACGACGGAAATCATCGTGGTGTCGGTGCAGGGCTACGAACGCGAATTCGGACGGCTGATCGCAGAAGGCATGCTGACCACCATGCTGCAGCGGCCGGGCAATATGATGGGGCTTTTGCTGACCAGGATTTTTGGCACGGTTTTCATGAACAGCATTTTCGTTTCCGGCTTTGCGCTTTGTATAGCGCCCTTGTTGACGGGCACGGGGTTTCCCGTGCCGCCGGTCTTTATTCCATTATTTATCCTGTCGGTTTTCATGGGCGTGGTTATCTTCCTGCTGACTGGATATTGCGTGGGCATGCTCGAAATACTGGGGCCTTACAGCCGTCCGTTCAATTGGATGGTCAATAAACTGATTTTCACTTTTGGCGGCTTGTTTTTCCCGGTGATTTTCTTTCCAAAAATCCTGCAAGTCATCGTGCATTTCACGCCGTGCCCTGCGGTTATTTCTGTGCCCGGCAATTTCATGCTGAACCCGACATGGGCGCAAGTAAGGCAGGGGCTGTTGGAACAGATATTGTGGGTCTTTATCATGGCGGTTTTTGCGGCGCAGATGGAAAAGCGCCTGATCACCCGTGTATTAGTAAAAGGAGATTGAGATGAAAAAACATGCCTGGCTTTTGGCCATCTTTAAACTGAACTGGGCCAACATGATCAGCAGTCCCGGGGCGTTTTGGAGCATGATGCTGTTCATGTGCCTGCAGAATCTTTTATATTTTAGCCTGTGGGTAATCATC
>JAQGJA010000091.1 GCA_028290805.1 Alphaproteobacteria bacterium | reverse complement strand
ATAAAAGCGTACAATACATAATAACTAAAAATTCAGCTTTTTACCGTATTTTTGGGAATATCACTTTTTTAGGTAATCTCCCATGACTCGTTTTCTTATACTCTTCCTTGCCACTGTTCCTTTGGCTGCCTGCGCCACGGGAGAAAAGCCGGTGGTTGCCGCAGGTGTGGAAGTGGAAAAAATCGCTATTCCCCATATTTCCAATGAACAGAACCTGGCGGAGATGTCCTTGCAGAATGGACTGGCACCATGCCCGCGTTTTATCAGCAGCCTGGATGCTGCTGAAAGCGCCGTTAATGCTGCGCCGAAAAACTATCCCCATATGTTGTAAAGTACCTGACGGCTTCCTGATATTCTTTTTAATGCTCCGCATGGATTCTTGATTTAGCTGTCCTGTAACGTCTGGCCTGTATTATTTCAGATATTATTTCAGCACCCGGAGCGCCGACCATGACCGTAAAAAAAGCCACGACATTTACCCGGCGCCAGGTCGTCGGCGGCCTTGGCGCCGGTATCGCCGCTGTGGCTGCTGCGCCTGCGGCTTTTGCAGCTCAGGGCAAAACAGCTTCGGCTTCTGTGGCGGCGGCGGCCCAGTCTTTGCAAGACCCGAAAACGAAATATCCTCAACCCCCTTTTAACGGCCAGTCCCAACCATGGCCCGGCCTTGCAGGCAAGATGGATCCGGTGCCAGATCACGGCGAAAAATCCTATAAGGGCTCGGGCCGCCTTGCGGGCCGCAAGGCGCTGATCACCGGCGGCGATTCCGGCATGGGACGTGCGGCGGCCATCGCCTATGCACGGGAAGGGGCCGATGTCGCTATCAATTATTTGCCCGAAGAGGAAGAGGACGCCCGCGAAGTTATCGCCCTGATCCGCGCCGAAGGGCGCAATGGCGTTGCCATCCCCGGCGATCTGCGTGATGAAAACTTTTGCAAGGGCCTGGTTGAGGAATCCGTCCGGGCTTTAGGCGGGCTGGATATCGTGGTCAGCAACGCGGCACGGCAGCAAACGCGCGCATCGATCCTGGATGTTACGACTGAAGATTTCGATGCCACTATGAAGACCAATATTTATGCGCCTTTCTGGATCATCAAGGCGGCTTTGCCGCATCTAAAACGGGGCTCGTCCATTATTGGCACGACTTCAGAACAGGCTTATGACCCTTCTGCGGATCTCTATGATTACGCCCAGACCAAGGCCGCTACGATGAATTTCGTGAAATCTTTGGCCAAGCAACTGGGCCCCAAAGGCATCCGCGTCAATGGCGTGGCACCTGGGCCGATCTGGACCCCGTTGCAAGTAAGCGGTGGTGCGACCCAGGAAAAGCTGAAGAAATTCGGCGGCGACACGCCATTGGGCCGCCCAGGGCAACCGGTGGAACTGGCTTCGATTTATGTGCAACTGGCGGCCAACGACGCCAGTTTTGCCAACGGCCAGATCTATGGCGCGGGGGGCGGCAGCGGTCAGCCATAAGGTTGGAACCCCTATTATATTATTGGCTTGCCTTGCTCTTCCGGTTTACACTGGCCGGAAAGGAAGGTGCCTCTTGCTCGGTATTACCACTTCGTTCCGCAATTCCTATAATGGCCTGCGTCTGGCCTGGACTGAAGACAGGTCCTTTAGAAACACCACCTGCCAGGTGGTGGCAGGCGTTATTATCGCCACCGTTTTCACGCTGCATTATAACGAAACCATTTTCAAATGGCTGTTGCTGGTGGGCAGCGTGTTTCCGATGCTGATCATCGAAACCGTGAATTGTTCTATTGAAGCCGTGACCGATAAAGCCAGCCCCGAACGTCACCCTTTGGCGAAAAAAGCCAAAGACATGGGCAGCGCTGCTGTTTTCCTGGCCCGGCTATTTGCAATTATATGCTGGGGCGTTGTGATCAAATCCCATTTCTTTGCGGCAATGGACTAAGCCGCTTTTCGTTTTCGTAAAACGTCATATAATTTTTTACCACCCCTGATGATCCGGTCGGTTATGGCACCCAGGATCAATCCGCCGATTGCGCAAAGCGTTACTTTGCCAAGCCAGGACAAGACAGGAACAGATAGCCGTGCTTCCAGCCCTTCCATGCTATGATGGATTATGGGCACGCCATGGGCGATAAGTTCGGCACCCACCCACAGCATGGCAACCGTGCCGACATAGCTTAATCCCTTTAAAAAATTCGGCATCAGCGTGACCAGGCCACGGCCCCATTTTTTGACGATTTGATTGGAATGGTTTTTGGCCAGATGCACGCCGATATCATCGGCTTTTACGATCAATCCAACAAAGCCGTAAACGGCTACGGTAATAAGGACGGCCACACAAAACATTACGGCAATCTGGGTCGCGATATCTTTTTCCGTCACAGTGGCATAGGTAATGGCGATGATTTCACCAGACAGAATAAAATCTGTGCGCACAGCGCTTTTTATCCGCATTCCTTCCAACTCTTCCGCGGTGATCACCGGGGCATCGCCCTCGGTGTGATCGGCCTCATCATGTGCAAAGAACATGGAATGCACTTTTTCATACCCCTCGTAACAAAGATAAAGCCCGCCCAGCATCAATATTGGCTGGATCGCCCAAGGCGCAAAAAAACCCAGCAGCAAGGCGGCAGGCCCAAGGAAAATGATCTTGTTCAGCAAGGATTTTTTGGCAATTTGAAAAATGATCGCCAATTCGCGCTTGGGATCAAGACCCAGCACATATTTTGGTGTAACCGCAGCATCGTCGATCACGATGCCCGATACTTTTCCACTGGTCCGGGCCACCTGGGCCGGAATATCGTCCAGGCTGGCCGCACTGGCTTTTACCAGTGCTGCAATATCATCCAAAAGGGCAAGAAGACCCGTCGCCATATCAATTACCCCTTATTTCCACGATTATCAGGCGGAATAGCAGGGACCAGAATACCCCTTGCCGCCAAAGCTGTCTAATCAAATGCACGATTTATTGGCATCATTGCTGATATGGGTGGACAGAAGACCATTTTAGGTTTATGGTAATATAGAATTAAAGAGGACACTTAAATGGAAACGATGAAAACGACCTTTTTTATGGCTTTGACCGCGCTCAGCCTGTATGGATGCAAAAAAGAACTTAGCCTTGAAAACGGCGTTCGTCCGCCTGTTCCCACGCCTGTTCCCGTTATCGATACCACGCCCAAACGCGAATACGAGTTGAAGTATATGATTAATGCGGGTCTGGACACCATGCGGTTCGATGCCCGGCCCGGGATGATGGTTTTCAGTGCCAGCCCGCATCCGGCGGATTTCAATGGTCCCTCAAAAGATTTTCGCGGCAAACTGAGCGATGACGGCAAAACCGATATCATGGTGGTTTGCACCACTGCGCCCGACAGCCTTGCCGTGGGCCCAAATGGGTACCAGGCTTTTTATCACCAGAGGGCACAAAACCCCCAGGCTTATTTTAGCAAAAAAGATCAGGGACCGGTCGGCTGGCTGATCGAAAGACGGCCGGGTCCGGTTAAAACCGATACGACAGGCCGGCGCATGGTCGTGATGAACGCCACAAACGAAGTGATCCTGTCGGGGCGGGGAATGACGGGGCCGAAACCCAAGGACACGTTGTATTATTCCGGCATGATAAACGAAAATTCCATGGTAACGAACCGGCAGAATGGGAACGACACACTTACAAAGCTGCTGTTCAAATTGCCAGCGCCATAATATCGGCGGGATCATAGATCACCAGTTGATCGCGGCCGCCCCGTTTTGCCTTGTACAAGGCGGTATCGGCGTTATGGATCAACTGGCCTGGTGTTTTCCCGTGCTCGGGAAAGCCTGCAAGCCCCATGGAAACCGTGATCTGGCTAAAAGACTGACTGCTGCCCTGAATGCGGATCTGGTGAACGGCCTCGCTTAATTCCCTGGCCCAGTTCGCGGCATGGTCAAGGGAAGATCCTGGCAGCATAACCAGGAATTCCTCACCGCCGTAACGGCAGCAGATATCGGATTTGGCTGCATTTTTCTGCACAAGTTTTGCCAACTCAATTATCAGAAGGTCGCCGGAGTCATGGCCGAATGTATCGTTAAAACGTTTGAAGTGATCGATGTCCAGCATCAATACCTGTAAAGGCATACCCGTGGCATCAGCCCTGCTTAGCTCGCGTTCCATCGTTTCTTCCATATAACGCCGGTTATACAGATTGGTCATGGGATCACGGATCGACTGTTGTTTCAATTTTTCCTGCAGCCGCAAATTGGCCAAGGCAAGGGAAATTTGTTCGCTGATATTTTGCGCGATTTGGCGCTGGCCTTCGTCCAGTTCCATTTCCGAACCGGAACTGACAAAAAAATTACCAACGATATCGCCGTGAGCCTGCATTGGAATACATACATATCCTTCATGCAGTTCATGTCCGATATGGCGGCAGACCGGCTCTTTATTCTTACCGTTATATTTGTGCATTCTTCCACGCCGCAAGGCCCAGCAATCATCCGCCACGTATTCCGGCATGCCGATCGTGGCGTCTCCCCAGGAAATTTTCGTTTCAATTATGTTGCGTGAATTGTTGAATACGGCAATGGCGCCCCGCGTGCCCGGCAGTAATTGCGGCACATTCGCTGCAATGATTTCAAACGCTTCATCCTGGGATTTGCAGCTTTGAAAATAATCGCTCATTTTGCTCAGCAGGATGTTCTGGGTAGAAATCGCCTGCACCTGTGTAAAGGCGTCCTTTAGCGAGGCTTCGACCAAAGCGCGCCGCAACGTTTCACGGTGCATCAGCATAAAAGCCGTAAAAACAAGCGCAAGACATGCGGATGCGCCCGAAGCGCCCAGCCATAACGTGTAATCCGCAGTCTTGTTTACGGCATCGCGTCTCTGTGCAAGTAAACGCTGCTCTTCATCGGTCATCTCTTTTACCAACGCACGAATTTCGTCCATCTGGATTTTTCCAAGACCTTTTATGATAAGGTCAAACGCCGCTTGTTGCCCATGCTTGCGGTAAGCTTCGACAATATTAGTAGCAACATCGATGCGGTGCTGGGCTTTTATCCTGAGCACGCCAAGATTTTTCACCTGTACCGGGTTATCGGCAACAAGGAAATTAAGATCATTTAAGGTTGAATCGATGATGGGCAGGGCCTCGATATAAGGTTCAAGATATGTTTCCTGGCCGGTAATCACATAGCCGCGCTGGCTGGACTGGACATCCTTGAGTTCCGAAAGTACGGTCTGCAATTCGCTGATGACCGTAAAGGTATGATCTACCGAGTCGTGCTGGGTTTTCAGATGCATAAAGCTGAAATACAGGCACGCCGATGCCAGCACAACAATGACTAAAGCTGCAGAAAACAACAAAAAAATGCGTCTATTTAGAGAGGTTTTCAATTCCTTAACCCAAGCGGTATGTTTTAAGCGTTCACCAGCAACAATACCTCTGAATTCCTTATAAGCTCTGAAGAGCCGACCAGATATCAATTAATAAGCAAGAAAACCCTTGACATGCAACCAAATGGTTGCATGATCAAATCCATGGTTACGGATGAAGACAAAGTGTTTAAGGCGCTTGCGGATGCCAGCCGCCGCCAGCTGCTGGATCGTTTGCGCGTAAAAGGCGGCTTGTCGCTTGGCGAGTTGTGCGCGCAGCACGAGATGAGCCGTCAGGCCGTAACCAAGCATCTTGCTTTACTGGAAACGGCCAATCTGGTCGTCACAAAAAAACAAGGCCGCGAAAAGCTGCATTTTCTCAATCCTGTGCCTATCCATGAAATTTATATGCGCTGGATTGGCAAATTCGAACAGGAACGGGTGGCGGCGCTCCATACCCTTAAACAAGCATTAGAGGAATAAGCATGACCAATGATTTAATATATACGACCTATATCCGGACCACGCCGGAAAAACTGTGGGAAGCCATTACGAACCCGGAATTCACCCGCCAATATTGGGGCCACCATAATGTCAATATATCCGACTGGAAAGAAGGCTCGACCTGGAGCCACGTCACGCTAGACGGGGAAAATATTCGTGTCACCGGAACAGTGATGGAAAGCAAACCGCCCGTCCGGTTGCTGCTTACCTGGGCCAGTCCGAATAACCCGACTGCGGAATCCCGCGTCTCATTCGATATTTCCGTTGTCGACGACATGGTCCGCCTTGATGTCGCCCATCTTAATCTTGACGATGACATGGCCAAAGGCGTCACCAAAGGCTGGCCGCTTGTATTATCCAGCATGAAATCTTTCCTGGAAACCGGCCAGGGCCTCAATTTCTGGGCCGGCATCAAATCCGGCTGCGCTGCCAGCGCATAGAGGTAAAGAAATGATCGATGTGAAGCCCTGCTGGAAAAGGCGGGGCTTCATTACAAGGAAGAATGAGAACAGAAGTCTTTTATAGATTGTCGGCGCCATAGCCGGTCCAAAAAAATGCTGTTGCAATAAGACATTCGTGCCACCCACCGCTAGGATAAAGACGACGGCCAGCAACACATGCAACCATGAAACACGACCTGCATGGCGAAGGGTTTCAGGCAATGCGCTGGAATCTATGCGCCCTTTTATTTTTGCAATCCGGCGACAGGCATCATGAACATATAATGTATTGAACTGAGTGCCCCCGATTACGAGACTGGTTCCCAATATTGCACCAGGCGGTAATTTCCCATGCATAAAAAAGTCCAGCGCAGCAATTCCAAGAACATAGGGCACCACGAATATCCACATTTTGAAATAAGCCTGATAGAAGGGAAGACCCAGAAAACCCGGCCAGGAAAATTTGGCCGCTTTCTCATGAGTTAGAATTTTTTGCCTTATTGGCTCGAAGCGGGCAAAATATTTTCCAGTAAAATTTTCAAAGTCTTCTGCCGTAACCTGACCCATATAATCCGGTAATTTATTTTTCTTCATAACGGGCTTCCTGTCTTTTAGAGGCACGTTGCTCAGCCTAAAATGCCCAATCTAAAACAAATAGTAAAATAATTATGCCTGGCTTTGCCAAGGGCGTAAAGTTGGTCTATATTGACGGCATGAAAAATAATGAAACCGAACTGATGGACTATACGCGTTATATGAATGCCAAATCGCTGGTCGAGGCACTGGGTGCCTATAGCGATCTGTCTACTTTAAAGTCCTATGATGTCAATTACGGCATGGATAACGGCAATAAAAGCATTGTTGCCCCTCTTGTCATGGCCATTGGCGAGACACGCAGCACGCTTGATTCCCTGGAAGAAAACCAGACCCGCTTATTGGCCGAGCTGAAAAGCCAGGTGAGTGAACTGGTCAAATCCGGTGACTTGGTCCCTGCAGGTTTCAGGATGCCGCGGGAATCCACCAGCAGCCCTCAGGTCATTCCGGTAACCCTGTTCCTCGATGGTGCGGTAAATTGGGACAAGTCAGAGATTACCGCCGAAGACCGGGCATACGCAGCAGTCAAGCTTGTGGAAACTGAGGCCCATAAAGTCCAGGCCAATAATTTTCAAAGATTTGGCGGCCTGGCGGTGAAAGTGAAAAAATCGGATAAACAAAATTTCGCCGAGCTGGGACCAAGCCAGAATATAAGCGAAAAAGATGCGGCAAGTTACCTGGGGCTATCCGTCCGCAGCTTGCAAAGCCTTCGCGTGC
>JAQGJA010000073.1 GCA_028290805.1 Alphaproteobacteria bacterium | reverse complement strand
GAAACGCCGTACATAACGAATTGCGCTGCGTCGAAATCGTGACGGGCAGGGGCAGTCCCGAACGCGGCACGGGACAATTGAAACGCATGTTGCCCCTCTGGCTGCAGGATGGAGGAATAAGGCCGTTTATCCTGCATATCGATGAAAACCCGGCCTCGCGCGGCGGTTCCTATCTGGTTTTGTTGCGCCGTGCCAGAGGCTGAGAATTGCAATCGCGTGTTTGCCGCCTATACTCAATCCCATGACCGATCTTGCCAAACATAAACTTGCCGCCCAGCGGATTGAAAAACTCAATCACGCCGATATGACCGATTTGTGCGATGCGACCATTGCCGCCATCGAAAAAGACGGCGGTTTCGGCTGGGTCACCGTGCCGGAACGCGATGTGCTGGAGCGGTATTGGAAAGGCGTGCTGGCCGTTAATCTGCGCGACCTGTTCGTAGTAAGATTAGATGGGGCGATTGCAGGCACGGCGCAGTTGATTAAATTTCCGCCCAACAATCAGGCGCAAAGTTTTTCCGCGCAACTGACCACGTTTTTCATTGCGCCATGGGCGCGCGGCTTTGGCCTTGGTGAAATGATGATCGATACGATCGAGCAACACGCCAAAAGCATTAACCTGAACATCATCAACCTGGATGTACGCGAAACGCAATTCAACGCCATTAAACTGTTCCGCAAGATGGGCTATGTGCAATGGGGCATGAATCCCTATTACGCGATGATCGACACGCGGATTATTCCCGGCTATTTCTTTCACAAGATCATCCAGCCGCTGCCCAGCATCACGCCGATTGAAACTTAAGAAGAGGAAACTAAAGATGTCCGATTACGATTCAGGCAATGTCTTTGCCAAAATGCTGCGCGGTGAGATTACGCCAGATATTATTTATCAGGATGAGTATGTGTTCGCTTTTCATGATGCCTATCCAAAAGCAAAAGTGCATGTCCTGATCATTCCGAAAGGCGCCTATAAAAACATCACCCAATTCGGTGAACGCGCCAGCGATGCCGAACTGATCGCCATGTTACGCGCCGTACCGAAAGTGGCCGAAATGGTGGGGATTAAAGAGGGCGGCTATCGCACCTTAATCAACTGCGACAAAGACGGCGGCCAGGAAGTCCCGCATCTGCATCTGCATTTACTGGGCGGGGAATTTGTGAAGCTGGATCTGGGCTAGATAATAAAACCCCGGCACCAGGCCGGGGAGATAAGCGGATATTTATTTGAATCTACTCAGCCGCAACCCGGTAATTCTGTGACACATCCAGATAATCCATCAATTCCGCCATTAGCTGGTCTTCGCGGTCCTTGAAGAAATGGTTGCCTTCGGGGACGATGCGGTAATCGATGGCGAGTTTGCCGCGCTGCTGGCGCAATTTGCCGACCAGATCAGCAACGGATTTTTCGGGGACGATGCCGTCTTTGTCGCCCTGGATGATCAGGCCGCCGCAGGGGCAGGGGGCCAGGAACGAGAAATCATACATGTTGGATGGCGGGGCAACCGAGACAAAACCGGCGATTTCAGGGCGGCGCATCAGCAATTGCATGCTGATCCAGGCGCCGAAAGAGAAACCGGCAACCCAGATGGGTCCGTGATTTTTGTGCATGGACTGCATCCAGTCCAAAGCCGCCGCAGCATCCGACAATTCACCGGCGCCGTCGTCATATTTACCCTGGGACTTGCCGACGCCGCGGAAGTTGAAGCGCATGGTGGCAAAGCCATTCGCGATAAAGGCCTGGTTCATCGTATAGAGAACTTTATTCGACATCGTTCCGCCCTGTAACGGGTGGGGATGCATGAGCACGGCAATCGGTGCATTCGGGCTCTGGGCAGGCGAATAACGCCCTTCAAGACGACCAGCATTGCCGTTGAATAAAATTTCTGGCATTCCGAAAAACTCCTTCGAGGATAGGTAAATGTGATTTGGGGTGACGGCCGGCAAACGATGTCACAAGAGCGAGGTACGAACGCTTCACAGAAGTCGGGTTATATAACCAATTTTTAACTATTAGGTCAAGATAAAATCACATAAACTATTGAATAAGCAGTATAATATTAGGTAACAACATTTCATAATGCATGACTTGACAGAGGGTTTTGCCAGTGTACCCATGCTGTTATATGCTTGCTTTTACATCATTCAGGAAAGAGACTCGGGGACCATGTCCAAAGCCCGCGATAAAACGCCCATTTATCTGGATTACAACGCCACCGCCCCCCTGCGGCCCGAGGTGATTGCTTTACTTACGGAAAAAATGGGATTGGCCGGAAATGCCTCATCGATTCATGGGTTTGGCCGCCTGGTCCGCAAGGAAATCGAGGCCGCGCGTGAAGATGTGGCTAGGTTGGCTGGAGCCGATTCCAGCCATGTCGTCTTTACGTCGGGCGCGACCGAGGCGAATAATGCGGTGATCAACGGTGCGCCGGTGCAGCGTTTTCTTTATTCCGCTATTGAGCATCCATCGGTCACCGACGCAGCCCTGCGCCGCGACAACGCCTATGCCGTTCCGGTGCAGCCAAATGGGGTGATCGACCTTGCTGCGCTGGAAGAAATGCTGGCCCGGGATTTGGGCCAGACCCTGGTTTCGGTGATGTGGGCCAATAATGAAACCGGTGTGATCCAGCCTGTGGCTGAAATCTCCGCCTTGGCAAAAAAATATGGCGCCCTGTTCCATTGCGATGCGGTCCAGGCGGCAGGGCGTCTGCCCATCGATATGGCGCAAAGCGGCATCGATTACCTGACCCTCTCCGGCCATAAGATCGGCGGTCCTGCCGGGATCGGCGCCTTGATTTACAGCCACGACACGCCGCTGGAAAAGCTGATCCATGGCGGGGGACAGGAAAAACGCCGGCGGGCGGGGACGGAAAATTTCCTCGGGGCGCTGGGCTTTGGCAGCGCCGCCACTTTGGCGGCCGGCGAGGTCGGCCGGATGGATAAGATCGCCAAAATGCGGGATGAATTAGAAGAAGAGATGTTTCTTGCCGTGCCACGGGCCGAATTTATAGGCCGCGATGCACAGCGCTTGCCCAATACGATCCAGGTGATTCTGCCCGGCGTGCCTGCTGAAACCCAATTGATGAGCCTGGACCTGGGCGGGATTGCGGTCTCCAGCGGTTCCGCCTGTTCTTCTGGCTCGGTCCGGCCATCGCATGTCTTGCTGGCAATGGGGGTTAGCGACCAGAAAGCGCGTTGTGCTTTGAGGATATCGCTGGGTTATGCCACCACGCCGGAAGAAATCAGCCGCTTTCTGCAGCTTTGGGTGACAAATTCGCAACGCTATCTGGGTAAATAAGCCTTTGAAATGAAGATTTAACGGGAAAGGGTTATATTGAATGAATCGGACTTGGCAAAATTTTTGGCCATGTTATATCAAGGTACTGTTTTTTAGCGCGAAAGTTTTGACCCCATGATTTTTAAATCAAAGAATTTATCCCTTGTTTTGCCGGCTCTTCTGGTCCTGTCCACCTGCCTTGCCACGCCGGTCTTTGCGGCAACCGAAAGAACCCAGCGCAAAACAAGCATTTCCTCAAGCCATAAATCGGGCAAGACGAGCTTGCGCACCACTCGCAATACCGCCCGCACAGGCAGTAATTCGCGCATTGCCGCCAGATCTGACGGCAGCATCAATGACCCGATCGAGCCGTTCAACCGCGCCGTTTTCGGTTTTAACCGCTTTGTCGATTACATCGTAATCAACCCGGTGACCAAGGCCTATACTTTTGTCACCCCGACTTTCGTCCAGCACGGGGTTACCTCTTTCCTTTCGAATCTGGGCCAGCCTATTGTGTTGCTTAACACCGCTTTGCAAGGCGACTGGCAAGGGTTCAGCCACACAATGCGCCGCTTTGTGATGAACAGCACCTTTGGCGTTGCCGGTTTGTATGACCTTGCCAGCCAGCGCCGTATGCCTTTGGTCGATGCAGATTTCGGCCAGACTTTGGGTAAATGGGGCGTAGGCCACGGGTTTTTCCTGATGCTGCCGATTTTGGGCCCGTCTTCCGGCCGCGATGCCACAGGCCGCGTGGTGGATACCTTGGCTGATCCTTATAATATCGCCTTTACCGCTTCTGATACGGAATGGCCGATCTATGCCCGCGCCGGTCTTACCGTGGTGGATGCCCGCGCCCGTTATGGCGACGAGATTGACCGCATCAATAAAACCGCCGTCGATCCTTATGTGACCTTCCGCAGCATCTATTCCCAGCGCCGTGCCTATATGGTCCAGGACCGTTCAGCAAATCCGTATGGAAAGCAGGATGCCTATAGCCAGGCGGAGAATCAGTGATATATAGAGCCAACCTATCGCCAGCATTCCAGGAGTAACCAATGCGTCTTGCCGCTATTCTTTCCCTTATAATTGCCCTGTTTATCGCCGCCCCGGTCCAGGCCGCAGGGGAAGAACAGCAGGCTGGCGCTTTTGTGGATAATGTCCTGTCCCAGGCCATTGGAACAATCAAGCAAACGCGCTCTGGCCAATTGTCGCAAAACAATGCCAAGGTGAAATTCCGCCAGATATTGAACAACGCCTTTGACGTGCCGACCATCGCCCGCTTTACCCTTGGCCGTTACTGGCGCGTGGCCACACCCGACCAGCGTGCCGAGCATGCGCGCCTGATCAAGACGGCGATCCTGGACAAATATGCCGACCGCGTCCTGAGCTATTCCGGCAGCGGTTACAAGATCGATAAATCAGCCGCCATAAACGAGCGCGACTATGCCGTTACCGCGCTGATCGACCGCGAGCAGGGCGCCCCGGTCAATTTCGGCTGGCGCCTGCGCAAAACAGGCAACAGCTTCAAGGTCATCGACCTTTCCGTCGAAGGCATCAGCATGTCCGTCACGCACCAGAGCGATTTCGCCAGCATCATCGAACGCAATGGCGGCCGCGTCGAATCCCTGTTGGCCGCCTTGCGGAACAAAGACCTTCCCGCCCACTAATTACCGCTTGTCAGTACGGTTCCGGCCTGCTAAAAACGCATCCTGAAACAAAGAATACCCAAAAGGGCGATTGGCGCAGGGGTAGCGCGCTTCCTTGACATGGAAGAGGTCACAGGTTCGAAGCCTGTATCGCCCACCAGCCTTCGCTTGCAGCTAACGGCTCGGCACAAGCTATCATAAAAATAGGTAGCATACCCTTGTTAATCCAGCACTTCCTTAGCAGATTATAGCGAGCCAAAATGAAGAGCATTTGGGTTTTTCCAGTTCTATGTGCGCTCTTAGCTTATGGTGTCATTTACAAAGCAAACGCCGTAGATTTGAACCCTGAGGTCCAGCATGATAGCTCTGGTTCAAAAGGTTTTGAAAATTCCAGGCAAAATAAACAACTCCCATTTTGTAACTTATTTTTTATGACGCCTATGGAATGCGGTGGGATAAAATCTTTTTTTACGTCGGAACGTGATCCCAATACTGTTAGTGGAATTAAGCAGTGGTGGAGAATAAATGGCAAGGACAATTATATGGACTTTGCCTTTACCATTCGCAAATGGGCATGTTTGCCAAGCAACGCAGGTGAACGGATAATATTTTGGATGGATAACACAGGGAATTGTAACGATTGCGAGCGGCTTGAAATATGGACGCCAGAAGGCAATAAAATTAGTTCGTGGAAAAACTTTAATCGGTTTTATAAGTCACAAGGATTTCCGCTAAAGCAGGGGGAGAATTTTAGTCGCCAGTTTCAACCAATTTCCTTACCTCTTATGCCTCTCAAATCTCGCGCTGATTAAAAGCGCAAACGCGCATCTTATTAGATCCCGCATTATAAGCCCGGCAATGCGCGCACTTTATTTTTAAGCCGCCTGATCCCACTCCGGCGCAAAGTCGGGGTTAACCAAACGGTGATTGCCGCTTAATCCATCGATCTGTTTCTTATCCTCTTCATCCAGCGTGAAATCAAAGATATCGAAATTGGTGCGGATATGGGGTTCTGATGATGCCTTGGGGATTGCAGCGACATTGCGCTGTTCGATCAGCCAGCGCAGGGCGACCTGGCTGACGGATTTGCCGTGCTTGTGGGCGACATTGCGCATGGTCGCGTTCTTTTCCAGATTGCCGCGGGCGAGGGGAGAGTAGGCGGTCAGCATCATGTCGTGGCCTTGCGCGTATTCCAGCACCGGTTTTTGCGACAGCATGACATGGTATTCCACCTGGTTGCAGGCGATGTCGAAACCCAGTTCCTCGACGGCAGATTTCATCAGGGCGACGGGGAAATTGCTGACACCCATGGCGCGGACTTTGCCGGCGTCTTTCAATTCCTGTAACGCGCCCAGGGTTTCGGCCAGGTCTACCTCTGGGTTAGGCCAGTGCATTAGCAATAAATCGACGTAATCGGTCTGCAGTTTCCGCAGCGATTCGTTAAAAGAACTGTGCACGTCGGACGCGCGGAAATTCGAGATCCAGATCTTGGTGGTCAGGAAAACTTCGCTGCGGCCGATGCCGGAACGGGCGATGCCTTTGCCGACTTCGGCTTCGTTCTCGTAAATCTGGGCGGTGTCGATATGGCGATAGCCCAACTCGAGTGCGGTCTGCACTCCTTGGGCGCAATCATCGCCTGTAAGCTGCCAGGTACCGAAACCGAGGGCGGGGACCTGAAGGCCTTTGACGTTGATGAATTCCATGGCGCGTTTCTCCTGTTGCCGTTTACAGGATCACTTAAGCGTCTTGCGCAGCGGTTCAAGGGCCAGGTCCAGCTCGGCCGAGCGGGAAAGGCGTTTTTTCTCGACGATCAGTTCGTACACATAACCCTGGGCCGTATTGGCCGGGATTTTCAGGATGGAAATAAGGGGCTGTTCGTGCGCATGGCGAAAAATCGAAAATATGGCCATCTGTTTCAAAAAATCGATGGCGTAATCGCGCCATTGGCCTTTCGCCACCTGATAGGAGTATAAAGCCAGGATGCGGTTAAGCTCGCCTTTTGTGAAGGTGATGTTATATTTGGCAACAGGGCGCGGTTTCTGCAGATGGACAAGCATTAAGCCATTCTATCACGATTTGCCGTTAAAAGGGCATATTTCTTAAGAAATTATGGGACAAAAATGACTTTTCTGATCGGACTTGGCGTTGCTTTCATTACCTTGCTGCTGCATTACGAAATTTTGCTGGGCCTTACGAAACTGCTTGGCAAGAAAAAACGCCATCACCGGCACGATATGCTGATCATTACCTCAACCATCCTGCTGGCCCATTTGCTGGAGGCCGGGGTCTTTGCAGTTTTATACTGGGTGCGGACGGAGTTGCTGCATCTGGATCGGTTTAATATTACCGAGCAACTGGACGCCATGGATTATTTCTATTTTTCCGCCGAAACCTATACCACCGTAGGCTATGGCGACATGTATCTGCTGGGCAAGGCCCGGTTGCTGAACAGCATTGAGGGCCTGGCTGGCCTCATTCTCATCGGCTGGTCTTCGTCTTTTATGTTTTTGTATATGAAGGAAAACTGGGAGAAGTTTTTGAAATAAAACACCCAGATAAAGCTTTTGCTTGATATTTTATTATAAAATGCTATAATAATAAAAAACAAGAGAGGGGAAAAATGGAACTCCAAAAAGCTGTGGATCGTGTTGACGATTTTAAATTTGCTAAATTTGCCCTGCTTTCAGGGGCTGAATATACGATAGACTTTATCGAAAACCCCGAAAATGCCCAGATAGTGGCCTTGGCAAAAAGAAGCCTGATGATCAATAGTTTCAAGGCGCACTGGTATATAACGGATACAAAATATACCCAGGAGCGTGTTTCAGAGGAACAGATAAAGCCGTTCCTTGACGCCCGCAGGTTTGAAGCAGCGAACTAACTTTTCCTGTTGACAAGGGCATCAGGACGCCATAAAAACGGGCCTCGACCAATACGCGGGTGTAGCTCAGTTGGTTAGAGCG
>JAQGJA010000072.1 GCA_028290805.1 Alphaproteobacteria bacterium | reverse complement strand
CGCCCTGGCGTTCTTCTTCAAAGCCGGGCAGGTCATGCGCATCCTGGGGGTTGTCCATGACAAGGGGCTGGATCTCGAACTGGTGGAACGGTACCGGCGAGGGCAGGGTCCATTCCAGCGTATCGGCGCCGGCGCCCCAGGGGTTGGCGGCGGCTTTTTTGCCCCAGATCAGGGTGTACAGCGCCATGAAAATCCAGAACACGGTGGACACGGCTGTCAGCATGGCCCCGGCCGAGGAAACATAGTTCCAGCCGGAATACATGGTCGGGTAATCCGGAATCCGGCGCGGCATCCCGGCCAGGCCCAGGAAATGCTGGACAAAGAAGGTGACGTTGACGCCGACAAATGTGGTCCAGAAATGCAGCTTGCCCGCCCATTCCGGATATTGCCGCCCTGAAATTTTGCCGATCCAGTAATACCAGCCGCCGAACAAAGCGAAAACCGCGCCCAAAGACAACACGTAATGGAAGTGGGCCACGACGTAATAAGTGTCATGCAAGGCGATATCCAGGCCCGCATTGGCCAGCACGACGCCGGTGACGCCGCCCATGGTGAACAATACGATGAAACCAACCGCCCAAAGCATCGGCGTTTCAAAGGTGATCGAACCACCCCACATCGTGGCGATCCAGGAAAATACCTTGATCCCCGTCGGGATGGCGATGATCAGCGTGGCCACGGTGAAATAAGCGCGCGTATTGACGCTGATGCCGCTGGTGAACATGTGGTGCGCCCAGACGATAAAGCCAACCGCGCCGATGCCGACCATGGCCGCAACCATGCCTAAGTAACCGAAAATCGGCTTGCGGGAAAAGGTCGAAACAATATGGCTGACGATGCCGAAAGCGGGCAAAATCATGATATAGACTTCCGGGTGGCCAAAGAACCAGAACAGATGCTGGAACAAGACCGGGTCGCCGCCGCCTTCGGGCTTGAAGAAGGAAGTGCCAAAATTACGGTCGGTGAGCAGCATGGTGATCGCTCCGCCCAAAACAGGCAGCGACAGCACCAGAAGGAACGACGTCACCAGCATCGACCAGACAAAAAGCGGCATTTTAAGCAGCGTCATGCCGGGTGCGCGCATATTGAAGATGGTGGTGATAAAGTTGATCGCCCCCAAAATGGAGGAGGCACCAGCCAAATGCAGGGCGAAAATGGCGAAATCGACCGCCTTGTCGCTGTGGCCCTTGAGGTCGGAAAGCGGGGGATAGATAGTCCAGCCCGTCCCGGCCCCGGCGGAAAGCCCCAAAAGATTGAGCAAAAGGCTGAAGGAAAGCAGGATAAAGGCCGGCACGATCAGCCAGAAAGAAATGTTGTTCAGGCGCGGAAACGCCATGTCGGGCGCACCGACCATGATCGGCACGAACCAGTTCCCAAACCCGCCGATAAGCCCTGGCATGATGACAAAGAACACCATGATCAGGCCATGGGCGGTGATGAAGACGTTCCATTGCTGGCCGTCGGCGACATACTGGATGCCGGGACGGGCCAGTTCCAGGCGCATGATGACCGAAAGCCCGACCCCGATAATGGCCGCCAGGACGGAAAAGATCAGATACAGCGACCCGATATCCTTGTGATTGGTCGACAGGAACCAGCGGGTGAAAAACCCCGGCATGTGGTGCCCGCCATGATGGTCATCATGGTGCCCATGCTGATGCGCTTCCTGGTGCGGGGCGCGCTCTTCGACGTTTTTCGGAATATCGTTATCGGCATAGGAGGTCATTTTTGATCCTTAGTTTGCTTTAAAGCAGAAAGTTTAACCACAGAGACACAGAGGACACGGAGGTGCGCAGAGGTTATTTTCATGTATTGTCCTCTAAACGGGGTAATTTCTCAAGCGTCATCCGCTTTATTCCGTCCACAAGGCGCGGAGCATGAAAATTCAATAAAAGGCCCCGGTCAATCTGTCCGAGTTTCATATAGCTTAATAATTGCGCTTCATGAAGGGGCAAGAGACGGTCAACGGCTTTTACTTCGATGACAATTCTCTGCTCTACAATTAAATCAACCCGGTAAGCATTTTCAAAATGTTTGCCTTTATAACATACAGGCATCGGTTTTTGTGTTTCGACAGCAAGACCGGAATCGCGTAATTCCCCAGCCAGGCATTCTTCGTAAATCCGTTCAAGCAAACCAGGACCGAAATGCCGATGGACTTCTATGGCGCAGCCGATGATTTTTTCCGTTAACGTATCGCGATGTTTGTCCAATTCGATGATCATCTCATTTTTCTCTGTGAAGCTCTGTGCCCTCTGTGCCTCCGTGGTTAAATTTACTTCTGCACAGCCTGTTTCAACTCCTGCCACATGCCGGGCAGGGTCAAATGGCGGTCTTCGATTTTGCGGTGGGCGAACTGGATTGTCTGGGTCTGGATGTAATCCATGGCGGCGGGCTGGTCGGTTTTCATCAGCTCGGTCCAGCGGGCGAACTGGTCATCAGGGACGACGCGGATTTCGATCGGCATATAGGCATGGTTGATGCCGCAGATTTCCGAGCATTGCCCGTAATAAATCCCGGGGCGGTCCACGCGGAACCAGGTTTCGTTCAAACGGCCGGGCACCGCGTCCTTTTTAACACCGAAAGCGGGCATAGCCCAGGAATGGATCACATCATTGCCGGTGGTCAGCACGCGGATGTTCTTTTTGACCGGCAACACGACAAAAGCCGGCTTGCCGCTGGCCAAATCATAGGTGGAAAGCAAACGCTGATAGGCCGGCAGGTCGCGCAAGGCGGCGAATTCCTTTTTCGCGTCGCTTTCCTCGTTCGGGATCAGGTTCAGCGAAAACTCTTCAATGCCCTGGTCGGGATAGGCATAGCCCCAATACCACTGGTATCCGGTGACTTTGAGGGTCAGATCCGGCTTGGTAGTGCGGTCCGTGAAATAGAGCAGGCGCAAGGACGGGATCACGATGGCCAGGACGATAAGGCAGGGAATCAGCGTCCAGATGATTTCCAGGCGCACATTATGGGTGGTGCGGCTGGGGGTCGGGTTTTTGTTGCGGCGAAAGCGGACCAGTGTATAGACCAGCAAAATTGCCACGACCACGACGATGGCGAAAACCATGCCGTTCACGTAATCGTTAAAGGCGTGGATGCGCAATTTCGTCGGCGAGACCGGCTCGGGCAGCCAGGTGGCCCAGATATCTTCGGTATGCAGCTGGGCCAGGGCGTGATGCGGCAACAGCAGCAGCGCTGGGAAAACTCCGGCAAGGAAAGTCAGGAAACGGGACATCGGCATGTTCATCCAGGAAGAGTGATGCAAGATAGAAGGGGTTTGGCGCAAATCTAGCGCTCTTTTGGTTAAAAGAAAATGACCTTTATCGCTCCTGGTCAAACCGCTTGACAAAGGGGGCAGGGGAACCTTTTCATAGGGTATGACCGAACCCAGACATTCTTCCGAAATCGATGCTTTGAACGACACCATCCTCCAACTGGGCGTTGAAAGGGAAAAGGCGGAAAAAATCGATGCAGAGGCCCAGCATCATTACCACGCTTCTTTTCGCGGCGGCAGTTCAGTTTTCGGTTTATCCGCCCTTGTATATGCCTTGCCTAAAATGGGCTATGATATGTTGCATATCCCTATTCTAAATGATATTGCGATGCTGGGCCTGGCCGGGGCGGGGCTGAGCGCGCTTTATTGCGGCGTAAAAAGGCTGGAATATGGTCTGAAGGTGAACAAATTCTGCAAAAACCCCGAGGCTAATGACATCTCCCGGGCGCTGGATCTGCAGATCTACGACCTTACCCGGGGCCAGGCGCATTATGAGGGCGGTTTATATAAATATCCCAACACGCCGCGCCGCTGGGAACACCGTCAGGCGCAAAAGACAGGCCAGGGCCTGCAGCCATGATGCAATGCCGCGTTACATGACTTAACTCAGGCTGAAGACCTTAAGCTGGAAAAACCGCGTGTCGTTATCGGTATCATTGCCGCCGCCGGGGGCGCAGATATCGCCGCTTTCGGCTTTCAGGTTGATTTCTTCCGCCTGTTCGTCGTCATAAAAGTCAAATTCCAGGTCCAGCATTTCCATCGCCTTCTCGCAATTGGCGATGTTTTCGTTATGGATTGCTTCCAGCATTTCACGCGTCAGGCCATCGACCAGTATGTCTTTAGTGCCTTTGCGTTCATAAAGCTCCAGCATTTTTCCGCTTTCTTCAAGCGCGCCGCAAAGCTGTTCCTGGATGATAAAGGCGGGCAGGCTGCAGCGGTAAAATTCACCTCGCTTGTTATACAAGGGAAAGATCAAGGTGACATTCCCGTCTTCTTCCGGGATAAAGGCCGCTTCATTATACTGAAACTGGAAAAAGGCTTTTACAGCTTCATTTTCGGGGGAAGTATCGGGCCAGGTTTCCTGCATCTCCAAAGCCAGTTCGGAGCGGTAAGTCTCCCAGGCATTCACCCCAGCCTTGCACATTTCCGCGCTAAACCGGCCATGATGCCCGCGCGGGCTGTTGCCCTCAAGGGGATAGTTTTTAAAGCTATTCAGATTGCCCAGCGCTTCGCAATACAATATCCCGTCCTCGTTCAATGCCGCCTCCGTCTGTAAGTAACAGGGCGTAGTATAGCTTTACATACTTCGGGGCGCAAGGAAAATTCCGGGATATCCTAAGGCAGTTTTAACTGCGGCTGCTTTGCAATAGGGTCATTCGAATAAATAAGATGCTCCGTATTCTCAGGTGTTTCATGCGAAAGGATTTCACGCGCGGTATAGATATAACCCACATCATCACGGAATTTTAACGGTCGCATGATGGGGCTGTTATTGTCACTGACTGCACTGGCGCTCCAATAGCCGTCATCGCCCTTCTGGTGGTTTTTCCACAGATCTTTTTCAAAGCGAAGCGTGACGGTTTGCTTGGGATTGGTATACCAGGTCACCAGCATTTCATCCTCGCTTTCGATGATTTTATTTTTCAGCGGTTTTTCTGGCATAGGAGCCAGCCAGGTCGCCGCAAGGACCAAGGGCGGCAAAAGCACAGCCGCGGCTTTTCCAGCAAGGCGCAGGAAAGGCGAAAGGGGTTTCCGCGTTGGAGGCATGTTTTTTGGCGCTGCACCGGCAGACGGCTGATAGTCGTAAAAAAGACTTTCTTCAGGCTGCTCGGGATCGGACAGGTCCAGCCACGATGCCTGGCGCGGCAATTCTTTCGAGCGCTGCGGGTGGCCGTTATAAATGCGAAGCGGCGTTTCCTCGATTGTGGCAAGGCTTTGCATCAAATGCCCCGGATAGGCGATGATAAGATCATTTTCATCCGCGACTTTTTCCGAGGCAAGATAGCCGCGTGCAAGGCCGTGGAACAATCCGGCCTCTTCGATCACGAACATATCATCCGGTGTTGGCGGTGTGCCTTTGGCAAACTTGTTTTTCCCTTCGGCAACCAGCGGATCGGTCACGCCTTTGCGGCGCGGATTGTCATTCTGTACGGCCAGGCGAAAGCCGGGATGGGTCTGGTAAAGCTGTTGGGCACGGGCGCGCGGCTGCTGGTATTCCTTTTGGCTTTGCACCAATTCGCTCCACAGCATGTCGGTCACGGGCAGTTTTTCGCTGTCATCGGCAAATAGCGCAGTAATTTTGCGGCGGTGGCGCAAGGTTGCATCCTGGTATTTCTGGATCAGTTCGATACCGGGCTTTTCGCTGTTCAGATACAGCGTGTCCGTATAGAGCAGGACGATTTGGCCCAGCTCGCGGCCCGTGCTCTTCACATGCGCCGCTGCTTCATGAATTTGTGCATGCGCCTCCTCCGGCGTCTGGCGGCGTTTTACAAAACCGCCCTTGGGCGCTTCCCCCAGCTGCAATTTCGACATCGAAAGCAGCATTACAAGGGTGACGGGGTTTTGCGTTTGTTGCATGATAGTCCAAAAGAAAAGGTGCCGGATTTCTCAGGCACCTTATAGTATTATGATAATAAAGTAAAGGACTAAACCCCGCGATTCATCGCTTCGATAATGGCATCGGCCAATCCTGCCGGGGTGCGCGAGACGACGAATCCTGCCGCTTCCATGGCAGCGATTTTGCTGGGGGCGTCGCCTTTGCCGCCACTGATGATCGCACCGGCGTGGCCCATGCGTTTGCCGGGCGGGGCGGTGATGCCGGCGATAAAGCCGCCTATGGGTTTTTTCTTGCGCTTGTCGGCCATGTAGAAGGCGGCTGCTTCTTCTTCGGCCGAACCGCCGATTTCGCCGATCATCAGGATGGCTTCCGTTTCCGGGTCGTCCAGGAAAAGGTCGATGGCGTCGATGAAATTGGTGCCGTTGACCGGGTCGCCGCCGATGCCGATACAGGTGGACTGGCCCAAATTGGCCGCCGTTGTCTGGGCGACCGCTTCATAGGTCAATGTGCCGGAACGGGAAACGATGCCGATCTTGCCGCGCTGGTGAATGGAGCCGGGCATGATGCCGATCTTGCATTCGCCGGGGGTGATGATGCCTGGGCAGTTTGGCCCGATCAGGCGGGAATTGGAATTGGCCAATGCGCGCTTGACCCGGACCATGTCCAGTACCGGGATGCCTTCGGTGATGCAGACGATAAGCGGGATTTTGGCATCGATCGCTTCCAGGATGGAATCGGCGGCAAATGGAGGCGGCACGTAAATGACGCTGGCATTGGCGCCGGTTTCGCGCACGGCATGCTCGACCGTGTTGAAGACGGGCAGGTTCAAATGGATCTGGCCGCCTTTGCCCGGCGTGACGCCGCCGACCATCTTGGTGCCATAGGCCACAGCCTGTTCGCTGTGGAAGGTCCCCTGCGCGCCGGTAAAGCCCTGGCAGATCACTTTGGTGTTTTTGTCGACGAGTACGGCCATTTGTTTTTCCTGTTCTTATTGAAGCATGTTGCGGTGAATGATGCATTGTTGGCAATATTCCTGAAGCGTTTCGTTACATTCGGAAAAATATTTTTGTGTCATG
>JAQGJA010000150.1 GCA_028290805.1 Alphaproteobacteria bacterium | reverse complement strand
AAAAACCGTCTTTATTCACATCGGCCTCGCTGAAAAACCCGTCGCGTCCGCCCGGACCCTGGGAAGAGCTGCCTGCATCCTGGGCAAAGGCAAAGCTTGGGCTAAGGGCGGGGGAAAGGCTTAAAAGGGCGATAAGCGCGAAAGCATGGCTTGATTTCATGGGGGTATCTCCGTTGGTTTAGTTCATGTTCAGAAAAGGCGTATGATGGGATAACGGGCAAAACGGGGGCTCCCCCCCTTTTTTTCAGGGAGAACGAACTTTAAAACCGAAAATCCGTTTGATTATATAAAATTTAACGTTGAAGGCAATTGATTAACACGGCATTTAATATTAGCCTGCATAAAGGACGTATAATTCCTACCCAAAGAAGCGCAGATGGCAGATAAATCCAAAGACAGCGAAGAGAGAATTATCGCATTAATCCTGGCGACGATATTTTTGCTTTGCTTTGTATTCTGGCTGGCTATGTCGGAACAGATCTCCGGTGCCATACGTTGGTTACGGGTATTCGAGTTTCGCTTGGGGTCGCCTTTTACCGACAAATATGACCGTCTGCTCACCAGAATTTCAAGAATGCGCGCTTCAGACATTCGTCCCACCGACCTCCTGGTTATGAGCCAGGCTTCATCGGATCTGATAAAAGTGCCTGTTGCCATCATGTTAGCGCTAATGGGGGTGGGGTCCATGCTTTTTCGTTCCAAACACCCCTATGCCCGTAAATTCGATCTGGAGGGACTGGCCAAGGAACAGGCAAGTGCCTTTCCAGTCACAGCACCGATCGTTAAATTTAACCCCTTAAAAGAAAATTTTCGTGCTCCCGGCCATGCAGTGCCCGAAAAGCTGCCGCCTTTTGCCGAGGCGCTGACACCCGAGGAATGGGTGTCTCATAACAGTATTCCGGTAACTGATGGCGTAATTGACCGCGACTCCGCACGCATTGCCTTTGCCAAACAATTAGGAGGGCGCTGGAAATCCGTCAACGACCTGCCACTATATGCCCAGGCGCTGTTTGCCGCGTTTTCGATGAAAGCCAATGGCATGCGGACCGAAAGCGACGAATTCCTAGGCGAAATCGCCCAGTGCTGGGAACCGGGCAAAGGCTTGCTGCTGACCCGACGCCTGCGCAAACAGGTCAAACAAAAAATCGCCGATCCGAAATTTGGACGTGTAACGGAGAAAATCGCCGCACTGCATAGTTTTATCGTCCCGGCGATGGTGCGCTGCCTTTATATGGCGCGCGAGCAGGGGGGGGTTCTTGCCCCGGCCCAGTTCATCTGGCTGCGGGCTGTCGACCGGCATTTATGGTATGCTTTGAACAATCTGGGGCGTTCTTCAACCCATCCGGAAGGCAGCGGTTCCCTGGCCCATTACCGCTCGGAAAAAGCGGCCGGAAAACCCATTCCAAATCCCCAGGTCGATACCGCCATTGAAGGCTTGATTTCTTATTTGACGGCAAACGACATCACCCAGTTTCCGGCAAAAGAATATGCACGAAAGTAAGGATAAATAACGATGGCCCATGATGATTCAAATGCAATGCTGCAGGGCCAGAAAAAGGCTTTTATACGCGATGGAGCCCTTATTCTGTATTTTGATACGGCTGAAATACCGTTTGTAGGACGTTACGACCTTGAATCCTTGGCGCAGGCCAATTTCGAAGTCTCGGAAAAACGAGAAGGGTTTTATTACCTGACTCTGCGTGATTTTTCCGGTCAGACACAGAATATCGGTCAATTCGGATCCAAGACGGATGCGCATCATGCGCTGTACGCCATCCTGCAGGCATTGCTTTCACAACAGGAAAGACAAGGTGGAAATAGACGTATCCAAGGGTCTAGAAGCAAAATTATCTCATTTCTTTTGAATGTTCTTAAGACAATCGCGGCAATCCTGGTCGCGGTTCTTATTTTAGTTGTGGTTTTAAGGCTTGTTTCCACCCGGAATGTCGGCACGCCGCCTATTGCTTCTGTTGGCCCAAATATGACGACGCCATCGCCGGGCGCCGCACCCCAGGCCCCTCTTGACTTGCCGGAAGGCGAAGCGGTCGATGCCGACAGCATTCTTCCACCCAGCTTTAGCGAACCTGATCCTTCGGCCGGGAAGTAAAGGTCAAAATAAAAATGGCAAGTAAAAAAAATACCGTTTTCGATTACCGGAAATACGAAACGAAGCGCGATACGGTTCTGAAGGACCCGCGCAATTCTATGGAAAAATTCCGTGACAAGCTGCGCAATCCCGAAACCACTGTTACTGTGTTCGGTATGTCCGCCATGCTGGTCTATTTCGACCCGACCGGTTTTACGGCAGACGTCATTTTTCTTTATAATTCCATCTATTTCCTTTGGCTTATCCTGGCGGGACGCAAATTTGAATTGCCTTATAAGATGCCCAAAAGCGCCAATAAGATGGATCCAAACAACAAGGCGCCAGGCACCAACAAAGTGCGCCCTGCGGATGGGATTCTTTTTATAGGGAATGAAGAAAAATCCAACGAGGAAGTCTGGTTTACCAATAACGACGCCCGGACCCATATCCTCTATCTGGGGACAACGGGTTCGGGAAAAACCGAAGGCCTCAAAGCCATGGTCACCAATGCTTTGGGCTGGGGTAGCGGTTTTATCTATATCGATGGCAAGGCGGATACGGATCTGTGGGGATCCATCTCGGGGCTGGCGCGCCGCTTTGGGCGCGATGACGATCTGCTGATCCTGAACTATATGACCGGCAATTCGGATAACAAGATTGCATCGAACACCGTCAATCCGTTCTCGCATGGTTCGGCCTCTTATATCGTCAACCTTTTGGTTTCCCTGATGCCGGATGTGGCTGGGGACAACGCGATGTGGAAAGACCGCGCCGTGGCCCTGGCTGCAGCGCTGATGCCGCTTTTGACCTGGCAGCGTAAATACCAGGAACGCGTACTGAACATCCAAACGATCCGCGATTCCCTGCGCCTGGAAAAAATCATTGAATTATCGCGCCGTGCTGAAATTCCCGAACGCATGCGCAAAAGTTTGAAAGGATACCTGCATGAATTGCCGGGTTTCCAGGATACGTATTTCAATGATGACGGCACCGAAAAACCCAATGCCAGCGGCGGTCCGCCTGCCGATTACACCACTATCCGCCAGCAGCACGGCTATCTGACGATGCAGTTCACGCGCCAGCTGCAATCGTTGTCGGAAGATTACGGCTATATTTTTGAAACGCCTGCAGCGGATATCGACATGATGGATGTCGTGCTGAACCGCCGTATCCTGGTTGTGCTTATTCCGGCACTGGAAAAATCGGCTGATGAAACGGCCAATCTGGGTAAAATCGTCGGCTCGATGCTGAAAGGGATGATGGGGGCCACGCTGGGGTCCACGATCGAAGGGGATACCGATCTGGCACTTGAAAACAAGCCTACCCGGTCGAGTACGCCTTTTATGGCGGTTTTCGACGAGGTCGGGTATTACACCACGCAAGGGATGGCAGTCATGGCCGCCCAAGCCCGTTCGCTTGGGTTCTCGCTGGTTTTCGCAGGCCAGGATTTGCCCGCGCTGGAAAAGCGAATCAAAGAAGAAGCGCGTTCGATTACGGCCAACTGTAACCTGAAAATTTTTGGGAAACTGGAAGATCCGACCCAGACAAAAGAATTCTTTGAAAAAACGGTTGGGGAGACCACTGTCATTGAATCATCGACCCGCAAGGAAGTCAAAGGCATGTTCGGCCAGAAACGCCTTGATGCCAGCGACAGCTTTAACGTCACTTCGCGCGCCAAGGCCAGCTATGACCAGCTGAAAGGTTTCAAGGAGGGGCAATCCGTCGTCGCTTTCGGCGAACGCGTCGTCCAGGTCAAGATGTTCTATTCCAATGTCGGCAAGATCAAATCTTTGCGTGTCAATAAATTCATTGCCATGCCGCATCCCGATCCAGACGGCAAACGCGCCGGCAAAGAAGTCGACGCCATCCTCGAGCGGATTCGCGACAAAAAATGGACAGCGGAAAAAGCGGGCGGCAAACTTACCGAGGAACCGGTTATCGACATGCTGCTCAAGCATTTCGAGTCCGCACGCCTGGCCAAGCGCAATGCCAATGAGGCCGCCTGTTACGCACTGACCCAGACAAGCTTTGAAACCGGCTTGCTTGATCCGAAAGGCGTCAAGGGCGACACATCATCGGGCTCGGCAAAAGCGCCGGCTTTGGCTGAAACCACGGCAAATCCTGCCGCTGCGGCACCACCGGTTTCGCTGCCTTTCAACAGCCAGCAGGACAAAGTTATTCCGCCGCTGGAAACAAAACCTATTGCTGATGCTCCGGTGCGGGAACCGGTGCACGCCGCTGCGGTCGCTCCCGCACAGAAAGAAGAAGGCGTACCGGCGGCCATTACCCAGGATACGATGAACTGGGCCTCGCTTCTTGATGAGGCACCGGAAACGGAACCTGTTGAAAAACCCGTTGCCAAAGCGCTGGAACCGGTCGCACCGCCCGTCGGCGCCCCATCGGTCAGCGACAGTACCAGCTGGAAAGACCTGTTGGACGACAAGCCCGCAACAGGTGGTAATGCTCCGGCAAAACCTATGACGATTCCGTCAGGCGGTTTCGGCGTAGGCGGATTCGGCACCGGATTCGGCGGGATAGGCGGCCTTGGCGGGGGCGTATCTTTCCCGCAGCCCCCTAGCGCCGGCGCGGCAACGTCTCCAGCCAAGCCGGAAAAAGAGATCGAAAAGGCTGTCGAAGAAGGCGAGACCTTAAACTGGAAAGACTTATTCTAGATTCTAATCTTAACTAATTAATAATAATTTTTATTGACAAAACCTTAACTTTGTCTATAATGAATACATAATCAATTAGTATTTCAGGAGGAATGTATGTCCGAAGCTGCCGCCACACGCTATCTGCTTTCTCGAGGCTGGAATCTTATTGAAGATGACTGGTTCAGCCTGCAAGGCATGTATGATTCGCCGGTATGTATCGAAACGGCATTCCAGTTGCAAAAACGCCTCGACACCATGTCGACAATGGCTGCTTAAGCGGGCACTGCCTCGACGGTAAGCTGGGCCAGCAGGGCAGGCACGATTTGTGCGGGCGTATCGATAATACTGAATAATTTCAAATCCTCGGCCTTGATAAAAGCTTCATCAAACAGATGCTGCTTCAATTCCTTTAGCGGCGTCCAGAAATTATGCATGTTCAGGAAAAGGATTGGTTTCTGGTGCAGGCCCAGCTGTTTCCAGGTCAGGATTTCAAAGGCTTCGTCCAGCGTGCCATAGCCGCCCGGCAGGATAATAAACGCATCGCTGCGCTCAACCATCATGTGCTTGCGCGTATGCATCGAATCGACGATATGCAGTTCGTTTAATTCGTCATGGCGCGCTTCGCGGTCCTGCAGATGTTTCGGGATGATCCCGATCGCCTTGCCGCCATTTTCCAGCACGCTGTTGGCGACCGTGCCCATCAATCCCATGCGACCGCCGCCATAGACCAGCCCAAGCTGGTTGCTTGCCAATATCTTGCCGACTTCTGCGGCGGCATCAAGATAGCGTTCGGAAACACGCGGCGATGCGCCGCAATAGACACAGACATTCTTTATCGTTTGCATGAAAACCCAATTCTTATCATATTGATCTCCTGTTTTAAGAGCTTATGCTGCAGGGTCAAGAGGGCAGAACGGACCGCATTTTTGAATAGTTGCGCCTTTTGTGAAAACACTGGCCTCTTTTTAGAATCACGTTAGAATAAATCACTTTTATAAAAGCTGTCCCTAAACCTTCATATCGAGTGCGCCCCATGCTGAATAATCCAGACCAGTTTAAATCCGATGCCGGAGAATTGGGCAATCGCCTTGTCCGTGCTGCAAAATGGCTTTGGGCCACTGTGCCGCCTTTGCATCCGGCCGGTTGGCCCTTTGTCGCCGCCTTTGCCCTGGCCACTGTGATCCTGGGGATTTTCTGGGATGGGTTTTTGGTTATCGGCACGATCCTGACCTTGTGGTGCGCTTTCTTTTTTCGCAACCCGCCCCGCGTGACACCTTTGCGCCCCGGGGTTGTCATTGCCCCGGCTGATGGCCTGGTCTTAAAGGTTGAGCCGGGTTCGCTGCCGCTTGAACTGGATCAGGGTGACGCCCTTGTCTCTTATAACAAGATCAGCATTTTTCTGAACGTGTTTGATGTCCATGTCCAGCGCGCGCCGATGGCCGGTAAAATCCTCGAGGTCGTATATCGCCCGGGCAAATTCGTCAATGCCGCTTTTGACAAAGCCAGTGAAGACAATGAGCGGTCAACCGTGCTGATGGAAACCGTCACAGGCCACAAAATCGCCTTTGTCCAGATCGCCGGCCTGATTGCCCGCCGTATCATCAACACGCTGCAAAAAGACCAGTTCGTTACAGCCGGTGAACTTTACGGCCTGATCCGTTTCGGCAGCCGCGTCGATCTTTATCTGCCGGTCGAAATGGAACCGCTGGTCAGCGTCGGTCAGCGCACGGTCGGGGGCGAGACGGTCTTGGCCCAGCTGAAAACCCTTCCCACCGCAAGTGTTGCCACATCCGATGCCGGAGTGACTTTATGATTCGCTTCTTCCTCAATCCCAATGACGACGAGACGAATGAAAACCGGCGTTTGTCGGGTGCAAAAATCCTGCCTAATATCCTGACGATTGCGGCCTTGTGCATCGGCCTTACCGCTTTGCGTTTCGGCGTCGAATTCAAATGGACCAATGCCATGCTGCTGGTTTTGATTGCCGCGGTGCTGGATGGCTTGGACGGAATGGTTGCCCGGCTGCTGAAAGCATCCAGCCCGTTTGGCGCGGAACTGGACAGCCTGTCGGATTTCGTCAGCTTTGGCGTGGTCCCTTCGGTCCTGTTATATCAATGGAGCCTGCGCGATGCCGATCCGTTCGGCTGGGTAGCTTCGTTATTGTTATGTGTGGCCGTTGCCTTGCGCCTGGCGCGTTTTAATGTGAAGAACAGCACTCCGGCAGCCTCCAGCGAAACGCCCGCGACACAGAAAAGCTTTTTTGAAGGCGTGCCCGCTCCCGCTGGCGCCATCCTGGCTTTGGTGCCGATGATGGTCGGTTTCAAGATTTATAGCGACGATCCGGAAGGCGCACCCAATTCCTATCTGGTAGCGATCTGGGTTATTTTCATTGCAGGATTGATGGTATCGCGCCTGCCGACATTTTCCCTCAAAAGACTGCGTCTGCGCCAGCGTCATACATTTCCGATATTGGTGCTTGCGGCATTGTTTGCCTCGGCGCTGGCCAGCGAACCCTGGCTGACGCTTATCCTGTGCAGCCTGGGCTATCTTGCATCGATCCCCTATGCGGTAAAACGGTACAAGTTAATGTACGAAACGCCGACGGTGGCGGTTGTCACCCCGGAAGCCCAGGAATCCACCGAGGAATTTTCGACCAGCGCAAAAGAAAATGCAGGCGTGACCGAAACGATCTAATCCTGTAACTTTTCAAAAAAAAGCGCGTTAGGGCGCTTTTCTTGTTTTTATCATACGGCAGTAACCGCGTAACGCGCTGCAAGGATGGAGATAATTCACTTATTTTTAAACCTGTAGTTGTAGCGTTAAAACACTGCAACTACAGGTAATCTCAATGCCCCAGGCCGCCCCCCAGTTCACCCTCGCGGAATCAGAGCAAAAAAACGAAAACACCGCCGTTCAAGGCGGAAAAGGCTGTGTCCTGATCGTCGATGACGACCGGACCTTGCGCAATATCCTTGAGATCCAGCTGCAGCACCTGGATTACCAGGTCATTTCCTGTGAAAACGGCCTGGAGGCTTTCCAGGCTTTGGAAAAGGACCAGGAGCAGATCGACGTGATCCTCCTGGACCGCGAAATGCCGGTGATGGACGGGATGGAATTTATTTTAAAAGTAAAAAGCCAGGCATGCTTCAGGCATATTCCCGTCATCATGGTCACGGGCGCCGGCGAGCCTGGGAATATTACCGAAGGAATTGGCGCAGGTGTTTTTTATTACATCGTGAAACCCGTTCATTATAATATTTTAGGTACGATCGTTTCCTCTGCCACAATTGAAGCAAAGCGGTTTAAAAAATTCAGCGCCGTGCTGGAAAAACAGGCGACAGGCCTGCGGGCTTTGTCGAACGGTCATTTTGTCGTGTCCACGGCAGAACAGATCGACTATCTGGCCCCGTTTCTGGCCCAGTGTTTCGATCGTCCCGAACAGGTGATTTCGGGCATCGCCGCCTTGCTCAGCAATGCGGTCGAGCACGGCAATCTGGGAATCGGCTTTGACAAAAAATCCCAATTGCAGAAACAAAATATGCTGCTCGAGGAAATCCGGGTCCGGCAATGCATGCCGGAACATAAAAACAAAAAAGTGGATATCTTTTTCCAGAATACGGACGAGCACCATATTCTTGTCGTGCGCGACCAGGGACATGGCTTCAACTGGTCCAAATATATGAATTTCAATCCCGGCTTTGTCGGCAGCAGCAATGGCCGCGGCATAGCGCAGGCACGCACCCAAAGTTTTGACATGATGTTTTATAACGAACAAGGCAATGAAGTCACGGCTTTGGCAAAACGAAAAGAGTCGGCTGAAAATGACCGTTAAAAACAATTCGCTTTTATACACCCAGTTTCTTTTCCCCCTGATACTGTTATCGGTTGCCACGATCGGGATCGTTATTTTCTATCTGCATTATGATGCCCATGTCTATATGCGCGAAGCCGAAGAGAAAAAGGCTGCGTTCCTGGTCCATACTTTGAATGCGCTTTATAAAATGGACCATGAAAAAGTTCTGGGTGAAAGTATCGATGCCGTCCAGAAAACCAACAAGGTCCTTTCGTTTCATATCGTCCAACATGGAGAAGAGCCTAAAATCATGGTTTCATCCAAGGCTGGATTAGCCACCCGGCCTCTTGCTACCCTTGACGACCTGGAACTTGGGCAAAGAATTAAAAATGTCCTGGAACAGAAAAAAATATACCGGTATTTCGACGAGGCAAAAAATATCTATACGGTGATAATGCCGTTACAAACACCACATGACGGCAAACATATCGTCGCTTCCCTGCAGACGGATGTCAGCGAAGTCGATACGCTGCTTACCCGGCATCTGGACGAATCGGCTATTTTTATTTTTCTTTCGACGGTATTTAGCGGCCTCCTTATTTTTATATTGTTCAAGCGCAATGTTGTCTTTCCTTTAAATCTTATCGGAGAGACCATCCAGAAACAATCGGACGGCTTTATCGGCGCCAGGGCGGCCGTAAAGAAGCGCGATGAAATCGGCCTGGTTGCCCTGGCGCTGAACCAGATGCTGGACGACAAGGAAAAAAGCCGCAGCGAGCTTTTGGAATATACAACGAAAATCGAGGAAAATAATTTCCTCCTGGACCAGCTGCGCAAGGATGCCGAAACGGCAAACAGGCTGAAAAGCGATTTCCTGGCGACGATGAGCCACGAAATACGCACGCCCATGAACGGCATTATCGGCATGGCCGAACTCATGCTGGAAACGGAACTTTCATGCAAACAGGAACATTACGCCAAGACGGTTATTTCATCGGGCGAAACATTGCTGGATATCATCAATGACGTGCTGGATTTTTCCAAGATCGAATCCGGCCATATGCATCTGGACCCCGTAGGCTTTAACTTTAAAGCGCTGGTGGAAAACGTCGGCGAATTGATGGCTATCCGCGCGCGCAGCAAAACGCTTGAGGTTATCCTGCGCTATGCGCCGGGCACGCCCGAAACGATTATCGGCGACCCGGTCCGGCTGCGCCAGATTTTGTTGAATCTGCTTTGCAACGCCGTGAAATTTACCGAACAGGGCATGGTCATGTGTTCCGTTGAAATGCTGCAAAACGATGCCGGCAATGCGACACTGAAAATTGCCGTTTCCGATACCGGCATTGGTATCAAGGAAGAATCCAAGGACCTGATCTTCAACAAATTCATGCAGGCCGATGCCTCGACTACGCGCAAATATGGCGGCACGGGGCTGGGCCTGGCCATTACGCGGCAGCTTGTCGAGATGATGGGCGGCGAGATCGGCTTTGACAGCAAGCCGGGCGAGGGCAGTGTTTTCTGGTTCACCGCAAGTTTTGCAGCGCCTG
>JAQGJA010000147.1 GCA_028290805.1 Alphaproteobacteria bacterium | reverse complement strand
CCGACATTAGTCCGCCGCAAGCGCCAGATGGGGCTGGGCATTGGTGGCCAGATCGACCGAAACCAGTTTGGAAACCCCCTTTTCGACCATCGTGACCCCATATAACCGGTCCATATAGGTCATTGTGATCGGGTTGTGGGTGATGACCAGGAACCGCGTCGGATGCGTCTTGGTGAAATCATCCAGCAAAGAGCAGATGCGCTCGACATTGGCGTCGTCCAGGGCCGCGTCGATCTCGTCAAGGATGCAGATCGGCGACGGATGGGTCAGGAACATCGAGAAGATCAGCGCAATAGCGGTCAAACTTTGCTCACCGCCCGACAATAATGTCAAAGCCTGCAAACGTTTTCCGGGCGGCTGGGCGAAAATCTCAAGCCCCGCTTCCAGCGGGTCTTCGGCGTCGATCAATTGCAGATAGGCTTCGCCGCCGTTAAACAATCGGGTAAAGACTTCCTTGAAGCGTGTATTCACCTCTTCGAACGCCGCCAGCATTTTCTTGCGGGCATCGCGGTTCAGGGTGGAAATCCCGTGGCGCAGTTTTTCGATCGCCGCCAGGATATCGTCTTTTTCCGTGGTCAGCGTGGTGATTTCGGTGCCCAGAATTTCCGCTTCCTCTTCGGCGCGCAGATTGACGGCGCCGATGCGCTCGCGTTCGTTGCGGAAACGCTCCTGCTTGGCGCGGATGGCCTGAATATTCTGGCCCAGTTCTTCATCGTTGAAACCGAATTCAGCGGCGACATTTTCCGGGCTGCAATCCAAGGCCTGGACACAGCGTTCGACCAGTTGTTCCTGCAGCGATGCGCCATTATGAAACTGGGTTTCGGCGCGGACCAAAGCCTCGCGCGCGGACATCAGGTTTTCCTGGATTTCCTGGGTCGCGGCATCGATCTGCTGGCGCTGGCGGGATAAATCGCTGCGCTGGGACTGGAATTCGCTTTGGGCTTTTTCCATCTGGCGCAAGGCATCTGCCGCTGCGGCGATTTGTTCCTGCACATGATCGGGCGATTTTAATTGCCCCTGGGCTTCGGTCAGTTGGGCCAGGCGTTGGGTCAAACTCTGCAAACGTTGTGTCGTCCGGATTTGACGCTCGGTCCACTCGCCGCTTTCGCGCGTGACATTCTGCAACCGGCTTTGCCATTGCGTGAACTGGTTGTTCATGCCCAGGAAAGCCTGGTCGTTTTCGCGATAGGCGGATTCTTTATCGCGAGAATTGCCTTGAAGCGTTTCCAGTTTTCCTTGCGTTTCCGCTTCGGGCGGCAAGGCATCGATCTGGACCTGCAATTGCGCCTGGCTTTCGCCGGACTGGGCAAGGCGCTGGGCGATATCCTGCTGTTTTTCCTGCAGGGATTGCAGGCGCGCCTGGACTTCGGCCTGTTTCTGTTGGGCGCGGGCCAGGTTATTGCGCGACTGGCCGATATCGCGCTGTAGTTGATTTAATTGATTACGCGCTTCGGTTGTCTGCTGGCGCAGGGTGTTTTGTTCGCGCTGTAAATTCTGGTATTGCGTTTGCGCCGCATCACTATGCGTTACAGCGCCGTTGCGTTCATCCCTCAAAACCGTCAAACGGTTGCGCTGTTCCAGCAATTGTTTGGTTTCGCGTTCCTGGGCGGTATTTTGCGCCTGAGGCGTGACCGTATAGCCATCCCAGCGCCAGCCGAATCCGTCGCGGCTGACCAGCATCTGGCCCGGCTGTAATTGCGCAGCCAGATTTTCACCCGCCGCTTTATCATCCACAACGCCGATAAAGGACAAAGCCAGACGCAAGGCATCGGGTGCCGTGACGACATCAAAAAGGCGCGTAACGTTTTCAGGTAACGCAGCAATTTCGCCCGTCCGTTCCTGCCAGAACATCGGTGCCCCGTTATCAAGCCCGGCGCGCAATTCCCGGCCCATTGCCGTGGAAAGCGCCTGTTCAAAGCCGGACTGGACCTGGATTTTATCCAGCACGATATTGAAATTCTGCGCCTTGTTCGGCGCTTCGGCCAATGAGGCCAATGCTTTTATTTCAGTATCGATCCGGGAAAGAATGGATTGCGCGGCCTGTAATTCTTCATAAGAGGATTTGACGTTAAGTGCCGAAGCTTCGGATTGTTTTTCCAACTGGGTGACATGATCCAGCGTCGCCTGCAAGGCCTGTTCGAATTGCTGTACCTGATCGGACAGTGTTGCAACGTCGCCCGACCCCAGGTCGAGCGATAATTGGCCAAGGCTTTGCGCAACACGTTCTTGTTCGTTCGCCAGATTGTTTTTTTCATTCTGCAGACGCTGGTGCTGCTGGTGCAGCATCTGGCGCTGGGCATGCAGTGTGGCATTTTCCGAACGCATGGCGTTTAATTCATGCTGGGCGGTTTCATAAGCGGTTTTCGCTTCGTCGCGCATGCTGCGCGTTTTTTCCAGGTCGCCAGTAAAATTAGCAAGGCGCTGTTCCAACTCGGCCTTTTCAGCCGTAAGCGCGATTATTTTTTCATTGGCCTGCTCACGGGCTTCCTGTTCATGCGCTTCATCCTGGATCAGGACATCGCGCTGGCGCTGCAGGTCGCTGCGCGTCTGTTCATAGCGGTGCAGTTCTTCTTCGGCGCGTTCTTTCAAACGCTGCTGGCTTTGGATTTTCTGTTGCAGTTCCTGGGACTGGCGTTCGTGGTTTTCCCAGGAAACGGCCAGAGCATCGCGCTGTTTGGACAAATCATACATCGCCTGCTTGGCACGGTTCTGCGCTTCATTTGCCACTATCATAGAAGCCTGGGCCCCTTCGATATCTTCGGTCACGCGCGTCCATTCCATCGCCATGGTCAAGGCTTCAAGGCGGCGCAAAGTTTCGCTTAGCGATTTATAGCGTTCGGCCTGTTTTGCCTGCTTGACCAGTTGCTCATGCGTGGCGGTCTTCTGGCCCAATAAATCATCGACGCGGGTCAGGTTTTTTTCAGCGGCGCGCAACCGTGTTTCGGCTTCTTTGCGACGGTTATGCAGGCCGGAAATTGCGGCAGCATCTTCCAGCACGCGGCGGCGATCCACCGGTTTTGCCTGGATCAATGCCGTGACGCGGCCCTGGGAAACGATAGAGGGCGAGTTCGCACCGGTGGCGGAATCGGCAAATAATAATTGCACGTCACCTGCACGAACGATCTTGCCATTGATGCGGTAATCGGACCCCATGCCGCGGTCGATGCGGCGCGAGATATCGATGGAATCGATTTGGGAATATGGGTCAGGCGCATCCTTGCCCGGGTTTTCCAGGCTCAGCACCACTTCGGCGAAATTGCGCGAGGAGCGTTTACCGGTTCCTGCGAAAATCACGTCATCCATCTCGCCGCCGCGCAGGGATTTGGCCGAGGTTTCCCCCATCAGCCAGCGCAAGGCTTCGGTCAGGTTGGACTTGCCGCAGCCATTCGGCCCGACAATACCGGTAAGGCCTGGAAGAATAACCAGCTCGCTATTGTCGGCGAACGACTTAAAGCCCGAAAGGCGGAGTTTGGCGAACAGAAACATTTCGCGGCGTTATTGCGTAACAGTGGTGGCAGGCGTGGCTTTTTTCTCGTTGATATCTTTAAGCAGATTATCCAGGTCATAGGCAAAACCCGTATAAGTGCCTGCGCCCGAGAAGGTCTTGGCGCCCTTGTTCATGACAAAGGTCGGGGTCGAGTTGATCTTGTATTTATCGGCTGCAGCTGCAATTTTTTTCGCAAGGCCGGCTTCGATTTCCTTGTTATTGACGCAGGAAAGGAACATCTCGTCCGAGATACCCGCAATGCGCAAAAGCATGTTCAGGTTAGGCAGTGGATCGTCGGTAAAAGCCCAGCGCACCTGGTTCTGATAAATCAGGTCCTGGAGTTTCGTATATTGCTCTTTCGGCGCGCAGCGTGTGAGCATTTCGGCTTTCATGGCAGGATCATTCAAGGGAAAGCCGCGGAAGATCCAGCGCACTTTGCCGGTGTCGATGTAATTCTTTTTGACCTCCGGCAGGATTTCATTGTGGAAAGCCGCGCAATGCGGACAGCTTAATGAGCTGTAATCTTCAACCGTGATCGGGGCGGTCGGCGAACCGATGCTGCGGTCCTGTAAAGCGGCTTTGACGTCCATGTTGAATTTCATTTCGGGTCTTGGCTCTTCTGCCGGGGCTTCTTCTGCAGCAGTTGTCGCTTCACCAGCGGCGGGCGCCTGGCTGTCAAGCGTCGTCGGGGTCATCGCTTCCGTTGCCGGTGTTGTTGTGGCGGCTGCCGTATCGGTCGTCGTTGTATCGGGCGTGGTCGCTGTTTCAGCCGCGGCAGTATCGGCTGCCGTATCGCTCGTTGTCGTTGCAGCAGCGGCGGTTGTGGTCTCGTCAACAGCGGTATCCGTTGCCGAGGTGTTGGTCACAGCGGGTTCAGCCTTTGTCATCGTTGTCGCAGCTGTTGTATCGGCAGCCGGTGTTGCAGAAGCCGTCGTCGTGTTCGTATCAGCTGCAACCGTATCATTTTGAGCGGTATTCGTATCTGCCGATTGCTCCAGCGTGGTGGTCGCAGGATCGGTCAGGTTGCTTTTCTGCGCCTGGCTGAGAGCATAGCCCACGCTGCCGGCGGCGACCGCGATGGCAAGAGTGACGAGAATCGTGGAATTACGCATTGGTTTCACCTTTGTTATATGTGTTCTCGATGGTTTCAGGGTCCAGGAAGCTTCCCAGTTCGCCTAATGTGGCTTTTAATTGCGGATTGGACATGCCGCCAAGCATTTTGTCAAGAGATTGACTTGGAATTCCCCGTTTCAAGCGTTTAATTACCGGAGTCGCAGGAACAGCGATTTTGCTGGGATGCGCCGTCACCTTGATGTCGGCAACCAGGCAGAACCCGAAGACGGCATTGATACGCTGGATCAGCAACCCCTTGATATAAGAGATTTCCATAGCCTGAGCCCCCGACTGGGCCCAAATAGACAGGCAGCCGTCTTTTTGCTCGCCGCGCGGAAAGGTCAGCTTTTCCGGAATGCTGGATTTTGCGTCGGTTGAGGCGACGATATCGGGCCAGATTTCAAAAAGCTGTTGAAATACAACGGATTTCTGCGGCAGGATTTTTTTGACGATCGGTCGCACAGCCAGCATGACAGGCTGAAGACTATAGGCCTGGCCCGTCATTCTTCCGCTTTTGCGTTTGTCCATTGTGTTTTGCTGATTGACCATTACCGTCCCATCATTGTTAACATTTTATTTAGCATTCCTTTATGGCAAAAACAAGTAAAATAGGGCCTGGGCCCGATGTCTTGCTGGACTGGTACCGGCAAAACGGGCGGGCTTTACCCTGGCGGATCAATAGTGGGCGCGCGCCCTCGCCCTATCATACCTGGCTGTCGGAAATCATGCTGCAGCAGACGGGGGTTGCCACCGTTATTGCGTATTACCAGCGCTTTATTACCCGTTGGCCAAATGTGGAGGCTTTGGCCCAGGCCAGCGAAGATGAGGTTCTGGGGGAATGGGCCGGGCTTGGCTATTACAGCCGCGCGCGCAATCTATTGAAATGCGCCCGGCGGGTGGCGGATGACCATAAAGGGATTTTCCCCGCAGACCTTGCTGCCCTAAAGGCTTTGCCCGGGATCGGCGAGTATACGGCCAACGCCATCCGGGCAATTGCCTTTGACCTGCCGGCCAATGTCGTGGACGGCAATGTCGAGCGCGTCATGGCGCGGGTTTTCGCCTATGACCAGCCGGTCAACCTGCCCGCCGGTAAAAAAGAAATCCAGGCCATCGCAGGCCGAATCGCACCGGACGAGTATTCGGGCGACTATGCCCAGGCTTTGATGGATTTGGGGGCGACGATCTGCACCCCGCGCAAGCCGCAATGCCCGCTTTGCCCCTGGCGTGACGCCTGCCGGGCCTATGCCCTAAGCCTGACCGAAACCATTCCGGTGATGCGCAAGCGCCCAAAGCTCCCGCTGCGCCATGCTGCCGTTTTCGTCCTGCGCGATGAAGCCGGGCGCTATTTATTACGCCAACGCCCGGCATCGGGATTATTGGGTGGGATGTGGGAATTTCCGTCTTCGCCCTGGGATAAAAAGGGGGATAAAAAGGGGGATAAAAATAATCTGGCAGGCGGATTTGCTGAGGACCAAGCCGCTTATGCCCCGGTTCCGATTTCGTCTCTTTATAAGCTGCCCCGAAAACTCGTGCATGTTTTTACGCATTTCCGGTTGGATCTGGATATATATGTTAATTTACCTTCTTTACCCACAGAGATTTCAGCGAAAGGGAGTTGGTTTTACCCGGCCGCACTGCCCGCGCTGCCGACCTTAAGCAAAAAAGTTTTGAACGAAGCTCGCAAGATACTTGGCGATACGCCCTGATTACGGTAAGGTCAGGATAGTTTTATGGAGTAAATTATGCGTTTTATTTTTACATTGTTATTATTGTTTGGTTTTTTATCGGCTGCGCAAGCCAAGGATTTCACCGATAAATATGTTCCTGTCACTCCACAGGCCCTTGTTAATTTTGCCGCACATTACAAAGCCCTTGATTTGACCAACCCAAGTGTTTTTGCGGAATTTTTGCAGGTAACTGATTGCTCATTATATATGAGCTTGCAAAACAGCCAATTTAAGCAACAGGAAACCCAGCAGGAAATGCTGCAAAAAATGCAGACAACCCCGCAACCAGACTCTGAAATTTATTTCAAAGTGCCCATCTTGTTTAAGGTATCGAGTTATAATTTTGAAACCCAATCCCTTATGATACAGCCGTCAAGCCAGATGCGTAGAGTTAATATTTTCCCGCTTACGGACATGAGCATGCCCGTATGCGGCACAGCCTCACTTGAGCAGATGCGCAATATTCCGAACCGTTATAATATGAAGATGAATTTTCCGGTTTCCTTGTATCGTATTCCTTTGCAGAAGACCTTGGCCGAAAGCATTTTCACGAGACTCGATAAAGCAGATAATGAAGGCAGAATCCGTTTTATGTACGGAAATATCTATTTGCAAATTGATGCTATCCAGCCCAAAACTGAGCGCCATAATCTTGATTATACGGCGCAATTATTCGGCCAGATAAATGCCATCGATCTCTATGTGGACCAGGATCACCGCATTCTTATCAAGCGTCTGGATTATTCGGGGCAATAAACCTCGATAATTCCTTTGGCTTTCTAACACTTCTTTAATGTTCCGCTGGCATTTTAAGAAGCATGTTCGCAATCATCGGTGTCCTTGTCGTTTTTGTCTGTGTCTTTGGAGGTTATATGATCTCCGGAGGAAGCATGGGCGTTCTTATCCATGCCGCCCCGCATGAGATGCTGACTATCGGCGGTGCCGCGGTCGGGGCTTTCCTGATTTCCAATTCCAAAACCGGTTTGAAACATGCGGGCCATGCCGTCAAACTGGTTTTCAAGGGCGAGCATTTCAAAAAAGACGATTACAAGGAATTGCTCCTTCTGCTTTTTGCCTTGACAAAATTGATGAAGACCAAAGGGATGGTTGCCATCGAACAGCATATTGAGAAACCGGAAGACAGCGAAATTTTCCGCCAGTACAGCCATGTCACCCATGATTCTTTTGCCGTCCGCCTGATCTGCGATTACCTGCGTGTGATGACAATGGATCTCACGGATGCCAATGCGCTGGAAGACGCCATGGAAAAGGAAATCGACAAACACCTGCACGAAGAATTGCACGGGGCGCATGCCATTCAAACCATGGCCGATGGCATTCCCGCTTTGGGGATTGTTGCAGCGGTTCTGGGGGTCATTAAAACCATGGCCTCGATCAGCGAACCGCCAGAAGTCCTTGGCGAAATGATTGGCGGCGCCTTGGTCGGAACCTTCCTTGGGGTTTTCCTCGCTTATGGTTTCGTCGGTCCCTTTGCCAGCCGTTCAACCGAAGCCATCACCGGCGATATCCAGTTTTATCGCATCATCAAAGAAGTACTCGTTGCCCATCTTAAAGGTTGCGCGCCGCAGATTTCCATGGAAATCGGCCGCGGCAACATTCCCAGCCATCTGCAGCCCAGCTTCCAGGATATGGAAGCGGCCATGGAAAACCTGCCCACCGCGGCATAATCGACGACTAAACCATCGCCTTGTTTCTTTGCCTGATGACATTTTGTTCAAAAATAGGCATAACTTGAAACATGCGTCATCGGCGCTTCCCGGTTTAAAGGTTTATGTAATTCGTTCAGTGTCTCTTTTATCCACCCTCTTTTTGAATGTTAGCCTGCCGGCTTTGGCCTATTCCCCAAATTCCGGCCTTTCAACAGCAGCGCCCATGACCGACTGGCATGTCGCGCAAAAACCGGCCACCGCCGCAGGAACGCCAGGATATTGCGCCATTGTTTCCCATTTCCCCAATGCGCCTTTGATGACTTATACCCGCAACAAAACGGGCAAAGCATCCTTGATGCTGGATTTTGAAAATGCCGAGCTGGAAAAAGACCGCAAATACGGCGTGACCTTTACGGTGGATGGCGAAGCCGAAAATTTCGCCGCCCGCGCGCTCAGCAAAACCAAACTGGTTTTCCAGACCGATAATGACCGCATCTATGACAGTTTCGTCCAAGGCAATCCCGTTACCGTCGCCCTGGACGGCACGGCAGGGGTTTATACACTCAGCGGCACCAAACAGGCCTTTGCCGAGTTCAACAG
>JAQGJA010000141.1 GCA_028290805.1 Alphaproteobacteria bacterium | reverse complement strand
GTATTCCCATTGGCTTAGAAAAAAATAAAGAAATCGTTGCAGGGGTAACATTCGATCCGATAAGAAATGAATTATTTCTGGCGGAAAAAAATAAAGGATCGTTCTTAAACGGCAAGAAAATCCAGGTATCTGAATGTGCGACGTTGGATATGGCTGTTTTGGGAATGGCTTCTTTCGGCACCTTGGAAGATCTTAAAAAATTCGGCGAGTTTTTTACCAAAGCCTATATTATCTGCCCCAATGTCCTGACAACGGCATCGACAGCACTGGATTTAGCGTATGTAGCAGCAGGCAGGCTCGACGCCTGTTATTCCAAAGGCGGAGCGCATCCTTGGGATGTGGCGGCAGGTTCATTGTTGATCACCGAAGCCGGCGGTATTATCACCAATCACGATTTGCAGCCCGCATCGATTTACAAGAATGAAATCGTCGCAGGCAACCCGATTTTATTTGACGCTTTCACCGAATTGACAGGATTACACTAATGGCCCTTTCCCCCAATCTTTCCGTTATCGAGCGCGCCATCGAAAAAGCCTCGCGCAGCCTGGTGCGGGATTTCAACGAAGTTGAAAAGCTGCAGATCTCGGTCAAAGGACCGGGCGATTTCGTCAGCAAGGCCGATCGCCGCGCCGAAGAATTGCTGGTGGAATCTTTGCGCCGCGACCGTCCCGACTGGGGCTTTATGGGCGAAGAAGGCACCAGCGAAAAGGGCAAGGACGAGCGTTACCGCTTTATCATCGATCCTTTGGACGGCACGGAAAACTTCCTGCACGGGATCCCGCAATGGAGCGTCACCGTCGCCCTGGAAAAAGAAGGCGAGATCGTTGCCGGGATGACATTCGACCCCGTGCGCCAGGAAATGTTCCGCGTTGAAAAAGGCACGGGGGCCTTCATGAACCATACCCGCCTGCGTGTATCCGGACGCAAGGAAGTGCTCAATACCGTTGTCGCATTGGATATCGGACGTCCGGTTAACGAGCCGGAACGCGTGACCGTTTTTACCGATATCCTGCAAAAAGCCTATCTCAACGGGGCCACCACGCGGCTTACGGCCGGGGCAGCGCTGGACCTGGCCTATGTGGCGGCGGGGCGCTATGACGCCTATTACCTCCTGGGCGGGGCCAAGCCCTGGGATGTTGCCACGGGGCTTTTGCTGGTCCGCGAAGCGGGCGGGATCGTTACCGATCTGTCGCTCAAGCCGACCCATCATACCGAAGCCGGGGCGATGCTGGCCACGACGGTCGGGCTGCAGAAGAAATTATTGGAAAAACTGGGCCTGGGAAGGTAGTCTGCGGCTTAAACTTTGCCCTTAAACTTTGCCTTGGCGGATTCTTTGCCTTGAGAATTCCGGGGCTCCATTTCAGGTTTGGTCATGCGTCTTTTTATTTCTTTTTGTTTCTGCGTTACCCTGCTGGCCGTCACCGCGCCGGTGCAGGCTCAGAGTTCCGCCGATAAGGCCGACCCGGCCATTATCGTGAATTTCGACGTGCTGGGCATTCCTGCACCCGAAACGAAACCGCCGGAAGCACCAAAGGTTGAAGCGCCGCCCGTTGAAGCGCCGATTGCGCCTGTTGTGGCGGAACCTGTTTTCCAAGTGGTCCCCCAGCCAACCTCCATGCCTGAACCCGTCGCTGTCCCGGTGGGATCGACCGTGACCTTGCCGCGTGAATATCTGGCCCCGTCGTCAAGCGGGGCGGAATCCGCGCCTGTACCGCCGCAAGACCAGCGCAGCCAGCCCGATCTTGAGGAAACGATTCCCGCCGAACTGAATGGCATGCTTTTCCAGCCGATTGAAAAAGCGCCGGATAAAAAACCCGCTGCCCATAAAACGAAGCCTGCATTACCACCCGCGGGCGATCTAAGCGGGGTAAAGATCATCGAGAGCGATCCCGCCGTCACCGCGCCAAAGGCCAAACCGGCTGCACCCCCCACCCCGCTTGACCCGGATGCGCCCGCACAAAATCCAGCCCGGGTGATCCCTAAACAGGTTTCCCAGGGCGAACTGCATAATAATACCTTTAAATTCGATGCGTATCGCCTGGTCTTTGACGGCGCTTCAATCACGCTTGCCCCGTCGGAACAGGCTTTGCTGGACGATGCGGTAACGCGCATGCAGGCGGAAAAAGATCTGCGCCTGCAGATGCATTCCTATGCCGGCGGCACACCGGAAGAAGAAGCAAAAGCGCGCCGTCTTTCGCTGGCCCGGGCGATGAAGATCCGCCAATATCTGCTGGGCAAAAACATTGCGGCTACCCGTATGGAGGTCCGCGCCCTGGGCCGCGGAAACAGTGCGATGGGCGATGCGGTGGGCCAAAGCAAGGCGCCGCCCGACCGGATCGAAATTACGTTTATTCAGTAGGCGGCAAGTTCTTTTTCCATTCGCCGCTGACCCATGTATTGCGTCCGACGAAACGGGCATAACGGTCCTGCAACCAGCGCAGATTGGCGAACATGGCTTCGTCAAAATCGGCGTAATACAGGTCATTGCCCGTCAGCGGCTTTTTAAACCCCGCCAAGGGACGCAGGCCCAGTTTCTGGACCATGCGGTTGCCTTGAAACGTTGTGGGGTTGGCAAAGATTTTCTTCAGGCGTTTCTCATCATACATCGTCAGAATATGGGTGGCCAGGGCGCTGACCATCGCGGCGGTGCATTGGCGCGCCAGATAGGACGGATATTCTTTTGATGCAATGGCCGGGAAATACAGATATTCGGCAAAACGCATGACATGAGGTGCCAATATATGCCCCGTGGTAATTTCCTCTTCTTTTATTTCGTTACAGGAAAAAAGCTGTCCGGCTTCATGGGTAAGGGGCATGACGTTGAAAAATCCCTGCACCCGGTCCTTATGCAGCGCATAGGTGACCATCAGCCGGTTATGATTGACCCAGTCATAGACCTCGTCCGGTTCTGCGGTATCGACGGTGAAATAGGTATTGTTGATTTCATAGGCTTGGGCCCGGTAATGTTCGGGCGCCCAGGTAATCATGTCGAATGTCGTCTGCATTTTATTTCAGCCTATTTCCAGGGAGTCGATGCGATGAATTGGTTATAGCGGGTCGAATAATAATTAAATCCGGCCAATGTTTCATCGGTCACATCCAGCGCATAAATATCATTGCCCGTCAGCGGTTTTTTCAATGCGACAACCGGTTTCAGGCCCAATTTTCGCACCATGTGATTGCCGTCAAATGTTGTCGGGTTCGCATAGATGCGTTTCAATGTACCCATATCATAGGCATGCAGGAAATGATTGGCGATAGTGGTGATCAGCGCTGCGGCGCATTGGCGGCTGAGGAAGTCATGCGTGTCGTTGATGGCGATGGCGGCAAGATAGGCGTATTGCGCATGGATCATCACATCGGGGGCCAATATATGTTCAATGGCCAGGTCTTCTTCCTTGATCGCCTGCTGGTCGAATAATTCGGCGCATTCGGTGGTAATGGGGATGATGTTGAAAAACCCGATGACTTTTCCTTGGAAAAGAGCATAGGTGTTAATCTTCGGATTAAAATTAATCCACTGGTGAATGGTCACCATATCTGCCGTATCAATGGTAAAATAACGGTTATTGATTTTATCGCACTGATAAATGATATCTATCGGCGCGCTTGTGATCATCTCAAAAGCATTACGCATCCTGTTTTTCCTCTCCCTGTAATTTCCCCCAGGGATTTTCGCCGATAAAGCGCCCGTAACGTTGGGACAGATACGCAAACGCCGCCAGGGTTTCATCGGTGACATCCATGGCATAAATATCATTGCCCGTCAGCGGTTTTTTCAATGTCACGACCGGTTTCAGGCCCAATTTGCGCACCATGTGATTGCCGTTAAATGTTGTGGGGTTGGCATAGAGGCGTTTCAGTTTCTGCGGATTGTAATCCTGCAAAAAATGATTTGCGACCCCCGCCATGAGCGCTGCGGCGCATTGGCGGCTCAGGAACTGGCGGTTATCCTTGATCGCGATCGTGCCGATATAGGCAAATTGCGCATGATGCATGACCTCCAGCGGGATGAGATGTTCAAGCGATAAATCCTCTTCCTTGATCGCCTGCTGATCGAATAATGCGGCGCATTCGCCGCTGATGGGCAGGATGCAGAAATAACCCGTTACGTCATTCTCATGCACGGCATAGGTTACGATATGCGGATTAAGCGCATACCACTGGTAAAACGTGTCCAGGTCAGCCGTGTCGATGGTGAAATAACGGCTGTGGATCGCATCACCTTTTTGCATGATTTCGGGCGGAGCGTCCATGACGATATCAAAGCGGTTGCGCATGTTTTATTTCCAGGGGCTTTGATGGATGAAACGGCTGTAGCGTTCGGAAAAATGCTTGAATTGCGCCAGGGTTTCGGCATCCAGGTCCAGCGCATAAATATCATTCCCGCGCAAAGGTTTCTTCAAGGTGACAACGGGCTTCAGCCCCAGTTTATGCACCATGTGGTTGCCGTCGAATGTGGTCGGGTTGGCATAGATGCGCTGCAAACTCTGCGGGTCGTAATCCTGCGTGAAATGGCTGGCGATCGCTGCGATCATGGCAGCAGCGCATTGGCGGCTGGTGAAATCATGCATGTCCATAATGGCGACCGCGGCGATATAGGCGAATTTTGCATGCTGCATAACCTCGCGCGGCACTATATGTTCGCTTGTCAGATCCTCTTCCTTGATCGCCTGCTGGTCAAATAATTCGGCGCATTCGCTTGTGATGGGAAGGATGCAATAATATCCCAAAGACTCGCCCTTGAAAACCGTATGCCCCAAAATAAGCGGGTTGAATTCATACCATTCATTAAATGTAGTCAGATCCGCCGTGTCGATGGAAAAATAATGCGAATGAATATCGTTCATCCGCCGCATCATTTGCGGCGGGGCGTCGACGACTATATCGAACATGTTGCGCATCTCAACTCCGGAATTGCGAGGTGGTCAAACGCTGGTACAGATCGGAACTTTCCAGCAGGGTTTCATGCGTGCCGCTGGCCACCAGTTTGCCATGTTCCAATACAAGAATACGGTCGGCGTGCTGGATGGTGGACAAACGATGCGCGATGATCAGCGTAGTGCGGTTCTGGCGGTTGAAACGCAAGGCGTCATGCACCGCCGATTCCGTTTCGGAATCCAGATGCGCCGTGGCCTCGTCCAGCAATAAAACCAGTGGGTCGCGCAATAACGCCCGTGCCAGGGCGATGCGCTGGGCCTGGCCGCCTGACAGCCTGGTGCCGCGTTCGCCCAACAAGGTGTCATAGCCATCGGGAAAGCCGGTGATAAACCCGTCAGCCCCGGCTTTTTGGGCGGCTGCGATGATGGCGTCCTGGACGATATCGGGGGCGTTAAAGGCGATATTGTCGCGGATGCTGGCCGAGAATAAAGTCGGGTCCTGGGGCACCAGGCTGAAATGCCGACGATAGGTTTTGGGGTCCAAATGGCGGATATCGATGCCGTCAAACAAGATCCGTCCTAGGGAAGGATCGTAAAACCGCAACAGCAAATTGAACAAGGTCGTCTTGCCCGAGCCGCTGGGCCCGACAATGGCGGTAATTTCGCCAGGGTTAAAGGTAAGGTCGATCTGGTCCAGCGCCCTGGCATCGGGCCGCGATTCATAGGAAAAAGATACGGCCTCCAGTTGCAGCCTGCCGGTAACGGGCTGGGATAATGCGGCCAAAGGCGATACGGGCTGGATTTTCGGGACGGTGGACAAGACCTCGTCCAAACGCTCCAGCGCTCCGGCCGCACGCAATAAGTCGCCGTAAATCTCGCTTAAAGTGCCGACCGATCCGGCCACCAGCAGGGCGTAAAAGACAAAAGCGGATAATTGCCCCGGGGTCAGAACGCCGCCCAGAACCTGTTTCCCGCCGACCCACAATAATCCCGCAATACTGGCAAAGACCACCAGGATAATCAGGGAGGATAATAACCCGCGTCTTCCAACATAGGACCAGGCCGCATCGACCGCACGGGCGTTGACGGCGGCGAATTCGCCTTCCTTGTCCTGTTCGCGGGTAAAGGCCTGGATCTCGTGGATGGCGGTCAGGCTTTCATTCAGATGCGCGCCAACCAGGCCGATCCGTTCCTGCAGCAACTTGCCGCGCTGGCGCACCGACGGGCCCAGCATATAGAGGATGACCAGAATCACCGGCACCAGCAGCAGAACCATCCCCGACAAAACCAGGCTGCTCATCGCCATCATCACCAGACCGCCAACGACCAGCAAAGCGTTGCGCAGGGCAACGGGCAGGGACGTACCGAACAAAACCTGCAACAGGCTGATATCATTGGTCATCCGCGCCATCAGATCGCCGGTCTTCTGCCGCTCGAACCAGGCCATGTCCAGATGCAATAATTTTGCCAGCATTTTTTGCTTCAGCTCCGCCATCATCTGCTCGGCCGTGCCGGTCAACAGGACCAGGCGGCCATAGCTGGCCACGGCCAAGATCACCACCAGCGCCAGCAATTGCAGCAATCCCTGGTGCAAGGCCTGAATATTGCCGTTATGTGCCAGGCCTTTATCAACCAGATGCTGGAAAACCTGGCCCAAGGCCAGGACGCAGCCCCCTGCAAGCAGCACGGCAACCAGGCCTAAGCCAAACTTGGCCTTATGGGGCCCGACAAGCGGCGGCAACAGGCGCAAAGACCCCAGATCGCGCCCTTTTTGGCCATTCTGGCGGGCGCGGGCGAGGGGGGATTGCTGCATCAGGGAAGGTTCGCGTAACATGGGTTTTGTTATAAAGCCGCGCCCTGCCTTCGCCTAGAGTGTTTAATCGCTTGCAAATCGGGCCCAAACCCCTTATAAGCCTGAATCGCATTTACTGATGGAGTTCAAGATGAAAGACGGTATTCATCCCGAGTATAAAGAATTGACGATTGTCCGCACCGACGGCACGTCATATACAACACGTTCGACTTACGCCAAATCAGGCCGCATGCAGCTGGATATCGATCCGCTGACGCACCCGGCCTGGACCGGCGGTTCGGCTAAATTGTCCGATACAGGCCGCGTTGCCAAGTTCAACGCCCGTTTCAAAGGCTTTGGCGGCGGCTCTGCGGCCCCGGCCGCTGACGCTGAAAAAACAGCCGAAGCCCAATAAGCATGTCCTTCAAACGCCAGACCCTGTTGCTCGTTATGATGATCGCAACTGGGCTGGCTTTTGCCGTTTCCATTTTTACGGTGGCCTATAGCCAAACCGCGGCGCCCCCGCGCGGCCCTTATATGATCGCTGCTGCCGGCGACGACCGCAACACGATCTGGCGCATCGACCAGTCCACCGGCCGCGTCTCCTATTGCATGCGCAATATTACCTCAATGGACGCCCAGCTGATCGCCTCGCGCCCGCCGTTTTGTTCGGCGTGGAGCCCTTGATTTTTTCGAGCTATTAGGATATATTGTTATTGTCTGAAACGCCTCAATGGGTTTCGGACAAAGCCGGGGGCTTATGCGTAAGACCTAGCACGATTAACCGCATAACGCCCTCAAAACAACCATATCTGTTTGTCGCTTTAAGGAGGACAATATGACCCGTTTTGATTTAACACCCTTATTCCGTTCCACGGTCGGTTTCGACCATCTTTCCCGCCTGGTCGACAGCGCTTTCGAAGCCGCCGCCAGCAATGATGCCGGATACCCGCCCTATAATATCGAAAAGCTGTCGGACGAGCAGTACCGCATCACCATGGCAGTCGCCGGATTCGAACAGGACGATATCACCCTGACTCAGCATGACGAGATGCTGCATGTCAAAGGTGCCGCGAAAAGCGAACAGGGACAGGAAAAATCCACCTTCCTGCATCGCGGCATCGCCGCCCGCGCCTTTGAACGCCGCTTCCATCTGGCCGACCACATCACCGTGACGGGGGCCAATATGGTCAACGGCCTGCTCCATATCGACCTGCTGCGCGAAGTGCCCGAGCACAAAAAACCCCGCAGTATCGAAATCGGCAGCAAAAAACCCAGCTTGATGGAAAGCGTCAAGAAACTGGCCAGCGCCTAATATCAATCCCTTAATTTCTAAACATCATGCCGCCGTGTACCCACAGGGCGGCATGATTGTATTTATGCTGCGAATCTGTAAACTGTAGAGGAAACGGAACCCTGCAGCAAAGAAGCGCATATGACCGACAAGCCGCATTTTGAAGAGAATATCCATACCCGGATCCGCGCCCTTGTCATGTATGGCGAATGCCGCCTTCCCGGGGACCAATGCGACGCGGTGCATCTGCATGTCTTTTACAATCATTACGAGCAAGTCCTTGAAGGGCTGAATTTGGGCTATCTGCCGCTGGTGTTTGACGAGGAACAGAAAATATTCCGCCTGCAT
>JAQGJA010000176.1 GCA_028290805.1 Alphaproteobacteria bacterium | reverse complement strand
TAAACCCTCACCCTAAGGACCCCACACATGGCCGATACCCCAGTTTCCAACTCCCCGATCAACCAAACCACCACAACGGCCGAGCCCTATGCAAACGCCGTTTCGGGCATTGAAGCCCAGGCGAAACAGGTTGTTGATTCAGTCCAGGCCCATGATGCGGTCAACCCGCACCAGGTTGCCGGCAATGGCGGAAGCTTTAACGGCTATGACATTCTTGATAACGCCAACGGCAATACCGACGCCGGCGCACTGAACGAAACGGCCCCTGCCTCGGGTATGCCGATGCGCGAAAATACCGGCGCCGCCGCACTGAACGATTTGGATGTCGACGCCAGCGTCGTTGCCCACAACATCACCAAACCCGCTGCCGGCAAGACCACCACCATCCATGCCCAGCCCGGTGAGGTCATCGCCACCAATTTCGACCCAAGCACGGCCAATCTGGACCTGCGCGGCAAAGATCTGGTCATGTCCTTCAATGACGGCAGCAAAATCGTCCTCAGCCATTTCGCCGACGACGCCCAGAATATGCCAAGCATCGCTTTGCCAAATGGCGCGCTGGTTGCCGGCGGCATCATTATCGCCCAGCTTCAGGGTACTGATGAAGACCTCTTCAACCTGCAAACCGCAGCCGGCGGCGTTGCCGGTGGTGGCGTGCACCAGTATAGCGACGATTTGGGCAGTGTTATCGGCCTGCTCGATACCGCCCCGCCTCTGCCTTTTTCCGAAATGGTTTTCCCCCAGCCAGACCCACGCGTTACCGTGGCCAGCGTCATTGATTTCCCGAACGGCACTTTCGGCCCGACCGTGACGACCAACGTCCCGACCACAACCACGACCACCACAGTGGGCGGCGTTGCCGGTCAGTTCTCCGGCGGCTTTGAAGACTGGCAGCCGAACAAGAACGTTGGCGATACCTCCGTATCCCCGGCGCAATTTGCCGTCAACTTTACTCCGAACGACAACGAAGTCGTGGACCAGGTAACCATCAGCAACATCCCTGCCAGTGTGCAATTCTATTACGGCACCGCCAGCTCCTATACGCCCGTTACCGCCGTCAATGGTTCGATTACCTTTAGCAGCGCCCAATTGGCTGCCGGCAATATCTTTATTATGGATTCGTCCAAATCGGATACCGATGTTCAGCTGAGCGTCAGCCTGGCGATCCGCGATCCGGACACGAACCAGACCGCCCTTCTGACCCAGAACACCGTTGTTGTGTTCGACGCCGTCGCCGATCTTCCCACCGTCTCCAGCAGCATCTCGATGGCCGGCGTCACCGATCCATCCAGCGTCAGCGGCAGTGAAGGCAACTTTATCGCCATCATCGTCGGTGCCAATTTCTCGGATAATGACGGTTCGGAAACCCACACCATCATCATCAACGAAGTTCCTGCTGAATGGACGCTGGAAAGCTCGCCTGGCTATACCTTCACCGCCAGCACTGCGCCAAACGGCACCGTGACCTATACCGCCGTCACCACCTCGGACGTCAACAATGCCATCGTTACTTTCAATCCGAATGAGTGGAGCAGCCAGGATAACGGCACCGCCCGTTTGAACCTGATCGTCCGCGCCGAAGAAAATCCGAAAGACGGTGAAACGGTCCTGTCGAACAACGTCGCGCAAATCAGCACGCCATTCGCCGTTACCATTGCCGAAGACATCCCAAGCCTGACCAGCGTTACCCCTGTCCTGATCGACGAGCATAATTTGCTGGTCCCGGGCGTTGACCGCGCTGATGGCCTGGTTGTCGTCGATTACAAATCCGACAATCCTGGCAATGTCGTCCTGTCCACCGATGGCCTGGCCGCATTGAACCTGACTTCACAAGGCGAAGCCCTGACCTATGCGCTTTCCGCCGATGGCAAAACCATCACGGCGACGGATACGCAAGGCAATATCGTCTTTGGCGTCACGCTGACCACTGCCGTCAATAACGGCACCTCGCAAAATAACGCCTATACCTTTGTCCTGGTCCAGCCTCTGGACCATGTCGCAGGCAACGGCACCAATATCCAGGATATCCCCGTCCGCTTCGTTGCCACCGATTCCGATGGCGACAGCGTTTCCGGCCAGCTGCAATTAAGTGTCAAGGACGATGTGCCTTCTGCCGAAACTGCCTCCAGCACCTTGGACGAGTCATCCGCCCATTCCGTTTCCGGCCAGGCCGCCTTCTCGCTTGGCGCCGATGCCACGGGATCAATTGCCGCCAATGACAGCTTCAGCGCAAGCGGTTCGATCGGCAATAACGGCCTGTCTTCCAACGGCGTGCCGGTTACCGTTTCCCTGGTCAATGGCGTTTATGTCGGCACTGCGGGCAATGTCCAGGTCTTTACCCTGACCATCGCTTCCAACGGTTCTTATACCTTTAACCAAACCGCGCCTTTGGACCATGCCGACGGCTCCAACGCCAATGACGTGATCAGCCTGAATTTCGGCTATACCGCCACCGATTTCGATGCGGATACCGCCAGCAGCACGATCACGATCAATGTCCGTGACGATGCCCCGGTTGCCGCAGCCGACAGCAATTCCCTTGCCGATAACGTCACAAGCGTCAGCGACACGGTCATCACCAACGACACGCTCAGCTTTGATACGCCGAACCTGGTTCAAAGCGCCGCCTTCAACGGTACCCAGCAATCCTTGGCCGCGCCTGCTGGCAATGATGCCGGCGGCAAGTTCGTTCTGGTCAACGGCGCTTACGGCCAGTTAAAAATCTACGAGAACGGTCAGTACACCTATACTTATGATACTGCCCGCAATACCGGCAACCACACCGAACAATTCACCTATACTTTGGTGGATAAAGACGGCGACACCAGCACCACGACACTGACGCTGAATATCGTTGATAACGGTCCCGGCAATGCGCCCGCCATTCAAAACACCGTCGATGAAACCAGCGACCTGGGCAAATCGATCAGCGATGTCATCACCGTTGCCAATGCCACGGCTTTTGCGCCGGTCGACAACTCCTTCAACGCCACCGGCTCTTTGCCAGGCAACGCCCTGACCTCCAATGGTGAGCCTGTAACCGTTTCCCTGGTCAATGGCCAGTATGTCGGTTCCACGCCAACCCATGGTGTGTTCACACTTACGGTCAATGCAAACGGCACCTATACATTCGTACAGACCGCCGTGCTGGATCATGCCGATGGCAGCAATCCGAACGACGTGATCAACCTCAATTTCGGCTATACCGCAAGCGATGCCGATAATGACAGCGTATCGGGCACGATTACCATCAATTTCCGCGATGATGCGCCTGTGGCTGTTGCCGATACCAACAGCATCGCTAATAATAACAATGTCGTCAGCGACAATGTTCTGGTCAATGATGATCTCAGCAACGATGTGCCTAACCTGATCTCCCAGGCCGGCTTCAACGGTGTCAACAAATCCCTGGCGGCACCCGACGGTACCGACGCGGGCGGCAAGTTCGTTCTGGTCAACGGCGCCTATGGCCAGTTGAAACTTTACGAGACCGGGCAGTACACCTATACTTATAACGACGCCCAGCACTCCGGCCAGCACACCGACCGGTTTACCTATACGCTGGTGGACAAAGATGGCGATGCCAGCAGCACGACTTTGACGCTGAACATTACGGATGCCATCGATATCGGCGTTGCGCCATCGGTTGAAATAACCGTTGACGAAACTTCGGAACTGAACAAATCCTATAGCGTTACCGTCACTGTTGCCGGTGCTTCGTCCTTTGCCTTGGGTGCGAATGGCGCGCTGGGTTTCAGCGCGGATGGTTCCCTGCAAGCAGGCGCCCTGACCTCGAATGGCGAAACGGTAACCGTAAGACTGGTCAACGGCCAGTATGTCGGTTCCACGCCTACGCATGAAGTGTTCACTTTGTCCATCAATAATAATGGAACTTACACTTTCGTACAGAAAGCTATTTTGGACCATGCCGATGGCAGCAATCCGGATGATGTGATCAACCTGAAATTCGCCTATACCGCTCAGGATAGCGCAGGCGACACTGCAAATGGCGGCATTACCGTTCACGTCAGAGATGACGCGCCGATCGCCTATGATGATGCAAATAGTGTTGCAGACGGGAACACGATTGCCACGGGTGATGTCCTTATCAATGACGACCTCAGCAATGACGTTCCGAACTTGATTACAAAGGCCGGATTTAACGGTGTCGTCAAATATATCGCTACACCGGACGGCACGGATGCGGGCGGCAAATTTGTCCTGGTTGACGGAAATTACGGTCAGTTGAAAATCTATGAAAGCGGCAAGTATACTTATACTTATGACACGGCGAACCATGGCGGACAGGTCAGTTCCGTGGATTTCGGTCAAAACGGTATGGGCACCGCCAATCCTGCTTCTTATAATGGATTGAAATTCTATGCCTTCGACATGGATGCGCCTTTTGATGTCAACGGCCATTTGGTCCTTGCCAATTCCGGCCAGGACGGCGCTGCTATCCAGTATTTCGCACAAGGTGTTGGCATTGTCAGCAACGATGATGGCTATGGCGAGATAACCTATCTGCCTGAACGTGGCGCATCCGAGGCACTGGCGGTCGAATTACCGCTTTTGACGACGCGCGCCGATGTCCAGCTTGGACAGTTCTATTCCGCAGGCGACGGCCCGGATGTAGAAAGCGAACACGGCCAGTGGTATGCCTATAATGCCCAGGGCAATATTGTCGGCAGCGGTGAAATCACAGCTGACAACACCCATGCGGTCGGCTATGGCTTCCGCGATTTCTCTATCACCACTATCGAAGCTTTCCAGTATCTGGTCTTCAAGGGTTTGCCACAGGTAGACGGACCCGGCCAGACTCCCGGAGCCAATGGCGACAGTAATTTCCTGATCAACCGGATTTCAATCCCTACCGGTCAGGGCATGATAGAAGACTTCAATTATACCGTTGCGGATCACGACAGCGACCCGTCAAATGCCCATCTAATTATCGGCATC
>JAQGJA010000190.1 GCA_028290805.1 Alphaproteobacteria bacterium | reverse complement strand
GTGCCCGAGGTAGACGTCCATCGAGGCCATGTGCGGCATCCGCTGGTAGCGGAACTGCAGGTCCGGGACGATCGAGAACAGCTGCCCGAGCAGCAGGGCCGGGACGGCGCGGATGCGGTAGCGGGTCCAGGCCGCCACGAGGGCGGCGAGCGCCAGCCCGACGCCCCAGCCGACGAGCTGGTGCAGCAGGTAGTGCCACCACGTGCCGCGGGACGAGTACGCCAGCGCGACCCCGTACTGGGCGGCGGCCAGGCCCGCCCCGGCGGCCAGCACGGCCAGGCGCTTCACGGGTGGCTGCCCAGGTTCTCCAGGAGGATCTCCTGCTCCTGGGCGTGCTCCGTCCAACGCGGGTCGTAGGTCCGGTAGCGGACGACGCCGTCGCGGTCGACCAGCGCGTAGCCGGGCTGGCAGCGCTCGGCGGCTGCCGGCAGCCCGAGGCGACGCGCGAGGCCCGGGTCCGGGTCGACGACCAGGGAGAACGCGTCCGACAGGTGCCCCTCGGGGGCAGCGGCGTCGTCACAGCCCCGCCCCGGGGTGACCACCATGGTGGGCTTGCCCTCCAGAGCGCCGATGCCGGGCCCGCGCTCGGAGAGCATGAGCAGGTCGATCTGCTGCAGACCGTCGTCCGGGGCGGTCGCGTGACCGGTCAGCGACCAGCCCGCGACCAGCGCCACGCAGAGCGCCTGCAGGCCGATGACGACGACGACGTCGGTGCGATGCGAGCGCACTCCGTTCGCCGGCACACGGCGCAGACTAGGGCGGTCAGCCGGCCTGGAGCGCGATGCCGACGAGGCGCAGGACGACGACCAGCAGCTGCACCAGCGCCAGGTTCCTGGACATGCCCGGACCGGGTGGGCTGGAGGGCGTGGCGAAGGGCGGTCACGGCAGGCCCAGGTCCGCCGGGGGATGCGTCCAGGATGTCCGGCTCGCCCCGTGTCCGGTATGGCCCACCTGGGTCATGTCGGGGGCCAGCGCCCGGCTCGGTGCGCGGGATGCCAGCCTCGCCGCGCACGGGCCGAGCAGCACCCCAGGCCTCCATGCCGGTGACCGGCAAGTCAGCACGCCCAGGCAAACGGCGGGTTCCCCGCCTCCGACGGGCACTCCGGCGTCCGGTCAGCCGCGCCCGAACAGGCCCTTGCGCTTCTTCTGCTGCTGGACCGGCACCGGCCGTGAGGAGCTGACAGGACGCGTCAGCGGCGGCGCTGGCGGGTCCTCGTCCAGGCCGAGCGACGACAGCTCGCGCAGGAGGGCAGCCGTGTCCGTGTCGTGCTGGTGCCACGCCGGGACCGGCTCGGGCTGCGGCGCGGTGGGCACCTCGGCCGGCTCAGGCGCGGGCACCTCCACCGCGGCGGCCTCGCTCAGCTCGGCAAAGGCTGCAGCCTGCAGAGCGGCGACGTGGCGCATGTCGTCGGAGTCGGTCGCCAGGCCGGCGGTCTGCTCGGCCAAGCGCGCGGCCTCCTGCGCCTCGGCGGCACTGCGCTCGTGCGCCTCGTGCGCCTCGGGACGAGCGCGCTCGGCCTCCTGGGCCTCGGCGGCGAGCCGGGACACCTCGGCCGCCGCGGCGAGGCGGGCTTCTTCGGCCTGGCGGGCTTCGGCCTGGCGGGCTTCGGCCTGGCGGGCTTCTTCGGCGAGCCTCGCCGCCTCAGCCGCCCGCGCCTCGTCCTCGTCGCGGCGCGCCTGCAGGTCAACGACCTCGGCGACGTGGTCCTCGCCCACCTCGGCCGTGAACTGCGCCTCGTGAGCAGCGCGGGCCGCCTCGAGCTCGGCCTGAGCAGCCGCCAGCTCCTCGCCGTCCCGCTCGCGGCGCAGGGCCTTCCTGTGCTGGGCCTCGACCTCCTCGGCCGTGGGGCCGGCGGGCGGGGCCTTGCGCGGCTGCGGCGGGACGGCGAACAGGTCCTCGCTGTAGGTGCCGTTGCCGAGCAGCGCCGAGAGGGCGTCCGACACCCGCGAGACGGTCGCGTCGACCTCGTCCTGCGACGCAGGGATGAGGACCCGCTGCGGCTCGTCCCGTCGAGCGAACGCGCCGGCGAGCCGGCTGGCGACGTCGGCGGGCACGAGCGCCTCGACGGGCTCGAGCTCCTCTGCGCCCTCCATCTCGAGCAGGCCTGCCTGCACCAGCCCGTGCACGACGTGGCCGGCCTCGAAGAGCGTCAGGCCGCAGTCGCGGGCGAGCTCGCCGATGGTGCGGACGCCGTCGACCTTGCACAGCAGCGACCAGGCGTCGCCGTCCACGACCATCTCGTCGTCTGTCGTCCCCGCCGCGGACAGCAGGGGGACGGCGTCCGGGCCGCCGACGACCGGCAGGATCGCGCGCCAGGCCGCCCACCGCTCCTCGACCTCGACGAGCAGGTCCTCGATGTCGACCGGCGGGGCGACGTCCTCACGGGTCCTGTGGTTGATGCGGAAGCGCCAGGTGCCCTGCGTCCAGTGCAGCAGCTCGGAGGTCTGCTCGCGGACCTGCTCCCTGACGAAGTCCTCGACGACCGGCTGGTCGACGTACCCCAGGTGGACGAGCAGCTCGCCGAGCCGCCAGCCCTGCAGCTCGGTGCGCTGGGCCTCGAGCGCCTCGGCCAGCGCCTCGGGACCGAGCGCGCCGCTGGTGACCAGGCGGGCCCCCAGGGTGGGACGAGTGCCCGGCACCGTGACGGCGTACACGCGGCCGTTGCGCAGGTAGACCTTGCCCTCGTCCTGGCCCGACTCGCGGGAGTCGTCGACGAGGTGCAGGCAGCCCGTCGCGCCGCCGTCCGCGAGCTGTCGCAGCACCTGCGGCAACGGGGTGGCGGCCAGGTCGCCCTTGAGCACGCTCTCGCCTCCTCGGCCAGCCCCGACACGCAGCGCCACCGGTCGGCGGGCCGCCCTGTTCCTCTCGGCAGGACACGGCGTCGTGTTGAGCCGTCTGGGCGAACGTTCGTCACGGTCTCCGGGCGCCGCCTGGATCTGACACGATGACTGTGCTGCGACCTGCCAGAGCGAGACGAGGAGACCGGCGTGACCGTCGAGGGAGCCCATCCCGGCAACCGCCGGATCGACCGCGTCCTGGCCGAGGACTACCTCTCGGGCCTGGCGTCGGCCTCCCTCGAGGACGTGCGTGGGCTGCGCCAGGACGCCGAGCAGGAGGAGGTCGACCTCTCCTACATCCGGCGCATGGTGCAGGGCCGCATCGACATCGTCCGGGCCGAGCTGGCCCGCCGCGGCGGCGAGGGCGGCAAGCTCGTCGACCAGCTCCCCGGCATCCTCGCCGACGAGCCGCGCGCCCCCGCCCGCGGTCTGGGCCGGCACACCACCCTCGAGCCGACGCGCGCCGACGAGCACCGCCGCTACGTCGAGCGCCTGGTCGCCGACGTCGACCTGTCCGACGTGAGCGCCCGCTCCGACGACGAGCTGCGCCGGGCGCTCGAGACGCTCGCCGTCGAGGAGCAGGCGCTGTCGGGCAAGCGTCGCGAGGTCCAGCAGGTCATGGACGCCTGCAGCGCAGAGATCACCCGCCGGTACCGCGACGGTGAGGCGGACGTGTCGACGATCCTCGCCGCCCAGGACTCCTGACCGCCGCGTCCCCACCGGTCCTCGTCCAGGCGGTCCGGTCCGGGTTCGTCGAGTCCGAGCACCGCGGGCACGTCCTCGCACTGCGTCCGGACGGGTCGACGGCGCTCGCACTGGGCAGCGTCCACGCACCCGTCCTGCCGCGCTCGTCCAACAAGCCGCTGCAGGCCGTGGGGCTGCTCGAGCTCGGCTGGGACCCGGACGACCGGCAGCT
>JAQGJA010000106.1 GCA_028290805.1 Alphaproteobacteria bacterium | reverse complement strand
TGAAAATATTTTTACGGCTGATCGCTTTCCTGTTTGTCACGGTCACCGGCGTTTTGCTGGCCGTAACCTTAGTTATCAGCACGCAGAATGGCCGCGATATGCTGGTGCATCTGGTCAATGACAAGACCAAAAATAGGGAGCAGAAAATTTTGCTGGGCCAGGTCAGCGGCAATATTCTTTCCGATTTTACCCTGTCCAGCCTTGACCTGTCGGATAAAGACGGGGTCTGGCTGCGGCTGAAAGATATTCACCTGGTCTGGCATCCCGCCGCGTTTGCCGCCAAGGCGCATGTGATAGATACGGTTGCGGTCGGCGATATTACCGTGATGCGGGTGCCTGTTCCATCGACAAAAGAAAAACCGGACGAACAGACAGCATTCAATATTGAACAATATGCCTCTTACGTGCCCCGGCAATTGGCGCTGAGAAATATCACGCTGGAACAACCAGTGACCGGGCAGAAACAGACATTGACCGCGCAAGCGACGGGCAGTCTGGAAAACTATATCGTGGCGCTTAAAACCAATGAAGGGCCGGTGACCAGCCTGGATGCGGCCTTGTCCTTGCGGAGAAATGATATCGATGCGGCGATAAAACTGGCCGAACAACCGCGCGGGATTCTGGGGCGGCTGCTGAAATTGCCGGATAATGCCGGGATGCACGCCGATATCGTGGTGCAGACGGATTATTCGAAAATCACCACGATAAAAATGGGCGCAATCAAAATCGGCCGCACGGAAATCGCGCTGCATGGAAATTACGATCACAAGGCTGGGCTTATTGATGGCAGGGTTGCGCTGGATGTGCCCGATATTTCCGAATGGCAGGGCCTGGCTAATATTGTGCTGAAAGGCGCAATGCAATCGAGGGCAATTGTAAAAGGGCCACTGGATAATTTATCGGTGCGGCTGCAGGCGATCAGCGACCATGTCGATGTCGCCGAAACGAAACTGGATCACAGTTATTTATTGGCGCATGGCACAATCGATGCGATGCAAAAGGAAAAAGCGCCCTTTGATCTGCAAGGACAGCTGGAAAGCACGATAACATTGGCAAAGCAGCAAAAACCCTATAGCACGAATGTGCATTACAAGGCCAAAGGCACGCTGGAGGAATTCGCCGGTGAAACGAATGGCACGTTGAAGACCCCTTATGGTGATTCCGCGCTGCATATCAGCGGCAAGGCCAATCTAGCGGCAAAAATATTCTCTGCTTTGGCGAAGGGGGATTTTATTTACCAGGACAAAAAATTCGAGCTGGCCGGAAAAGCCGGGATGGATACACGGCAAATGACCCTAGATGATTTTTCACTGGCGGGGCCCGGCATCAATATTACAGGAAACGGAAAATGGCAGAAAGAAGCCAAGCTGGCGGCAGGGAAATTTTCGCTGAAAGCCGATGATTTGCAGCCTTTAGCGCAATTGACGGGTGTCGATCTCAAAGGGCGCTTTGATGCCGATATCGCTTTGGATGACGTGGATGACAAGCAACAGGCCGATATGGATATCCGCGTATTGAATGTCACCTATGACCAGCAGAATATTATTTTGCGCAAAGGCGGCAATCTGCACTGGCGTGACGGGCAGGGCACATTATCGCCGCTGCTGCTTTCTTTTGCCGATGGCATGATTACCGCGGAAGGAAAAATGGACCGGCAGAATGTTGCCGCCAGTGTGGCCGTGAAACAACTCAGCCTGGAACATTTTATCAAGAATAACGCCTTGCACGGCGTGATTGACGGCAACCTGGCCTTGAGTGGTCCGGTGCAAAATCCGGTTGCGCTGGTCAGGGCGAAATTAAGCGGGAAAAGCGGCAATTATCCGCTGGACCTGGCGCTGGACGGCAATTGGCGGCAGGGGCGTTTAAACGTAACGGCAACCGGCAATTCCAGCGGCGCCCGGGCAAAAGCTTTGGCCGAATTAAAAACATCCTTGTCGCTGCTGCCTTTTAAAACCGATCTGTCGAAAGCGACGCCGGTAAATGGGTCGGTAACCGCCGATATCCCGCTGCAGATTTTCAATCCGACCTTATGGGCCTCGCGCCAGAATATCGGCGGGAACTTGCGCGGCGGCATGAAGATGGGCGGCACGCTGGGTACGCCCCAGCTTTCCGGCCGGTTTTCCCTGGCGCAGGGCGAATATACCAATGGCGTCACCGGCGTTTGCCTGCGCAATGTTTCTGCCGATATTGTCGGATCAAGCGAACGCGTCGCCTTGCAGAATTTAAATGCCCGCGATGAAAAAGGCGGGGTGATGACGGCCTCCGCCCAGATGGGTTTGAAAGGCGACAAGCCAATGAAGGGATTGGTGGTTTTCCGCCGCCTCAAGCTTTTCTGCGGCGGCATGGCCAGCGGGGATATCAACGGCAATCTTGCCCTTGCTGGCATTTTGAATTCCAGCGCCATTTCCGGGCGTCTGCTTTTGGGGCCTTTGAATATCCAGCTGCCCGGCGCGCAGCACCAGGAACGCATTCCCGAAGTCGATACGATCCGCATCACGGACAAGGATAACGGCAATACAATAAAAGCCGAAAATATCATGCGGCTGAATATCGCGCTGGATGCGCCGAACCAGATATTTATCCGCGGGCGCGGCCTGGATGCGGAATTCGGCGGCAATTTGAAAATCATGGGTACGGCAACCTCGCCTTTGTTAGAGGGAAAATTCAGCGCAAGACGCGGGCGGTTTACCTTGTTCGACCGCGTGCTGCAACTGGCCAAGGCCGATCTGCGTTTCGAAGGGCCGATGCCGCCATCGCCGTTTCTGGATATCGATGCAGGCACCACGGTCAATGCGACCAAGATCACCATCGATTTGGACGGCGTTGCCGGCAAGCCGCAGCTGACCTTGTCTTCCCAGCCTTCGCTGCCGCAGGATGAATTGCTGGCGCTGTTGCTGTTCGGGCGGCAGCTGTCCACGATTTCGCCGTTCCAGGCGATCAAGCTGGCCCAGGCGACGCGCACTTTGGCGGGGCTGGATGACGGCAAGCCGGGGGTGTTGGACCGGGCTCGGGCGAAACTGGGGCTCGATACGCTGGATCTGGGGATGGACGACAATAACAATGTCACCGTCACCACCGGAAAATACGTCACCGACCGCGTCTTTGTCGGTGTGCAGCAGGGTACGGAACCCCAGGATAAACAGGTCAAAACCGAGATTGAAATTACCCCCGCCGTATCGGCCAATACGACACTGGATGCCGAAGGCAATCAGGGCGTGGGCTTAGGCTGGCGCTTTGATTACTGAGCGCGTTTGCGCTTGATATCAGCTTTGCCGCCCTTATAATTAAAGCATGGCATCAAAATATTTCACTTCCAGCGGCCTTTTCAACGATCTGCAACAGGAATTTTACGGCAAAAGCGTGATCGTCGCCGGCGGTGCGGGCGGCATTGGCGCTGCCCTCGTCAAAGGCTTTCACGCTTTGGGCGCAAAAGTTGTGATCATGGATAAAAGCGGCGAAGCCTGTGACACGCTCGTGGCCTCGCTTGAAACGGATAAAAAGAAATTCGTACCAAAAGTCATCGGCGCCGATCTGGCGGTGGAAACGACCCGTAATGAAGCGATGGCAGAAGCCTGCACCGTATTCGGTCCTCCTGCGGCTTTTGTCAGCACGATCGGATACGACCAGCGCATGGATTTCAGCAATATCACCCAGGAGCATTTCGAGCTTTTATTGCGGATCAACCTTATCGCGCCGGTCCTTGCGGCAAGAGAGGTCATCAAATCGATGCGCCAGGGCGGCGGTGGCAGCATATGCCTGTTCACCTCGCGGCACGGGTCGGAAATTTTTGCACCGAACATGACGGAATATGGCGCGGCGAAAGCCGGGCTGGATAACGGCATCCGGCATATGGCGGTCTTTACGGGCGAAGGGAACACGCCCGATAATATCATCCGTGTTTTCGGTTTCTGCCCGGGCTGGATCCAGACGGGAAATCAGCGGGCGCGTTTCGATGACGAGGTATTTGAACAGGCCCGCAAGAAACAGCTTGTACCGGTTTTGTTGCAACCGGAGGATATGGTCATGCCGGTCATTTTCAACCTGTCGCGTTTTGCAAAAAGCCTGAGCGGCACGATTATCCGATATGATGCCGGCGATGCGCAACTGGGATAAAAAGGGAATATCACATGAGCCTTAAGCCTGTTTTACTTGATCCTGCACTGCCGTTCAGCGAATTGGGCGAGGGGCCCCATTGGGATCACCGCAGCCAGATGTTTTACTGGGTCGATATTACCGGATGCACCATCCATAAATACGATATGGCGCTGCAGAAATATGAGTTTTGCAAGACGCCTTCTTCCGTTGGTTTTATCATTCCGGATTCAGAAGAAACCGTAATCGCCGGATTAAAAGACGGCATTTACCGCGTGCATTTCGATACGGGCAAAGTGACCCCCATCGTTTTGCCGGAACAACATGCGGATGTGCGTTTCAATGACGGCAAATGCGACCGCCAGGGACGGCTTTGGGGCGGCACGATGCACAATAAAGGCGGCGACCACCCGGAAGCCTTGGGCAAATTATACCGCTGGGACGGGCAATCTTTGGACACGATCGAAGAGGGCGTTTTCATCACCAATGGCCTGGGCTGGAGCCCCGACAGCAGGACGATGTATTTTACCGATACGGTGAACCGTACGATCTGGCAATATGATTTCGATCCTGAAACGGGCACACCGTCGAACCGTCGCATCTTTCGTGAATTCAGCGGCGCGGGACGCCCCGACGGCCTGACGGTGGACAGCCAGGGCCGGGTATTATCGGCGCAATGGCCGGGCTGGGGGGTGGAGATTTTTACCCCCGACGGCAAGCCCGACGGCGTCATCGAATTGCCCGTGCCCCAGGTGTCGAGCGTGACCTTTGGGGGCCCGGATTTCAAAACCTTGTTTATCACAACGGCGTCGAGTGGGATGACCCCAGAACAAATCGCCGAAGCCCCGCTTTCGGGCCAGGTTTTCACGGTTGAAATGGATGTGCCGGGCCTGCCCGCAAATTGTGTGAAATCATGAAAATCCTGGTCGACTGGGGCAGCTCGAATTTTCGGGCGTTTTTGTTGAAAGACGATAAGGTCATTGACCGCGTTTCGGCAGCTGATGGGATCCTCAAACTTTTTTCTGCCGCAAACCAGATACGCCCCCCAGAGTTTTTCAGCCAGTATCTTGCGGATATTTTAAAAGACTGGCTGGCCGCACATCCAGCTGCGCCTATCATTATGTGCGGTGCGGTGGGAAGCAATGAGGGTTGGTTTAATATTCCCTATGTCGCCGTTCCTGCCGGATATGCTGAAATCCGTGCGCAGCTTTTCCGCGTGCCGGAAGAAAAGAAACAAGGTCTTGCTGGCCGCGATATTTTCATCGTGCCAGGTGTTGCCGAACGAAAGGCCCTTGGCTTTCATGACATCATGCGGAGTGAAGAGACAAAATCCCTTGGTGCTTTAACGGCTTTGGGAATGAAAGACGCCTTGTTATGCGTGCCGGGCAC
>JAQGJA010000082.1 GCA_028290805.1 Alphaproteobacteria bacterium | reverse complement strand
CACTACGGGTGCCGGCGCGATCTTCAAGATCACCAACGGCAACCTGAATGCCGCAATAAACGCCATCAGCCGCTTTGGTACGGTGCGCACTTTGTCCAGCCCGCGCCTGACAGTCATGAACAACCAGACCGCCGTACTGAACGTCTCTGAATCGCGCGTCTTCTTTAAAATTGAACTCGACAGAACGGAAGGCACCACAACAACGCCGCCGCGCGTCGATATCACTTCGACCGTGAACAACGTGCCGGAAGGGGTGATCATCACCGTCCATCCATCGGTCGATCCTGACACCCAGGAAATCACAATGAACCTGCGCCCAAGCATTACCCGGGTTGTCCGTACCATTGCCGATCCGGCCACGGCACTTGTCGCCCAAGCCAGCGGCCTGGATGTTGAAAGCCTTGTGCCGGAACTGTCCATCCGCGAGATCGACTCGGTCGTAAAAATGAGCTCGGGTGCCACGATCATTATGGGCGGCCTGATGCAGGACCGCGTCGACGGCAGACAGGTTTCCGTGCCGGTTCTGGGTGAAATCCCGATCCTTGGCAACCTGTTCCGCAGCCAGCTTGACGGCACCAAGAAAACGGAAATGGTCATCATGCTGCGCGCTGTCGTTATGAATAACGGCAAGCCCGATGCGACTGACAAGCGTCTGTATGACACAATGAGCCAGGACCGCCGTCCGTTCTCTTTCTAATGACCGAACCTGACCGCCGCCTTTGACCGGGCGGCGGTATTTATAAACAAAATAAAAATGGGATAAACCATTATGATCTCGTTTCCGCTTTGGCGTTATATCCTGATGGCCGTGACACGCGACCGCGTGATCCAGTTATTGATCGTCATGATGCTGCTGGGGGTATCGGCCTCTATTTTCCTCGGCTCGACCGCCACGATTGAAAAGCACCAGTTTGCCGTGGCTGCTGCTGCGACCATTCTGCGTATTCTTTCCGTGCTGGGCCTTGTCACCTTTATCTGTTTTTTCATCCGCCGCGCTTTCGACAGCCGGGAGATCGATTACCTGCTGGCCACGCCATTGACGCGCCACCGCCTGTTATTCAGCATTTCGGCGGCATTCATCACGGTGGCTTTGATTCTTTCGGTGGTCATCGCTTTGGTCATTCTGGTTTTGTCGCGTCATCTGACCCAGGGCTGGATGATCTGGAGCCTGAGCGTTTTCGTGGAACTGAGCATTACCTGCATGATCGCGCTTTTCTTTTCCGTCGCCTTGAAAAGCGCGACGGTCAGCGTGATCTGTTCGCTGGGATATTACAGCCTGGCCCGCATGATGGGCGCGATGATCGGCATTCTAAGCACCAAGCTGGAGCAGGGTAAAACCGTGCATGAAGCTGTATCCTGGATTACCAAAACATTGTCACTGGTCACGCCGCGTTTCGACCTTATGGCGCAAAGCGCCTGGCTGGTTTATGGCGACGGGGCAGGGGTCCAGCTTTGGATTCTGCCCGCCCAGTTTATCGTTTTTTGCGCCCTGTTCTTTTTCTGCGCAGCCTTCGACCTGCGCCGCAGCCAGTTCTGATGGCAAGGCTGTCTTCCCGCAAACAGGATGCGCTGGATCTTGCCTGGATCCTGCTGGTCCTCGGTCTCAGTTTTGCTGTCATGCATTTCACCTATGAGATGCGCGAAAAATGGCCCGGCGTTCAACCGGCGCCATCCGATTCGGCTGCCTTGTTTTATGGCTTTGGCGACAGACAGTTCAGCTATCGCAATGTCGGCATCATCCTGCAGAATGCCGGCGATACCGGCGGGCGCACGACGAATTTCAAGGATTACGATTACGGCATTATCGAGGACTGGCTCAAGCTTTCTGAAAAGCTGGATTTTTCGGCCAATTACGTACCAAGCCTTGCCGCCTATTATTTCGGTTCGGCCAAGGACCCCGAGCAGGTACGCCATTTGCTGGATTACCTGGCGCGCGTTGGAAATGATTCGAAAAATGAACGCTGGCGCTGGCTGGCCCAGGCGGTTTACCTCGCCAGATTCCAGGTAAAAGACCAGCAAAAAGCCCTTGATTTGGCGAATCAGCTTGCCGCACTGGATGGCCCGGATATGCCCACCTGGACGAAAATAATGCCCGCCTATGTCAACAAGGCCAAAGGCGATAAAAAAGAGGCGCGTGATTTATTGCTGCTGACGATTGCCGATCCGAAATTCCATCTGGAACAGGCCGAGATCAACCAGAATTGCTGGTACATTAATGAAAACCTGCGCGAAGAAGGCGATGCCCTGGACCAGAATGAAGTATTCACCAGCTTTTGCGCCGATTACCTGAAATCCGAACAGCAAACGCAAAAATCAGCCGTGATGAAATAAGGACGCTTGCAACATACTGCGGTAATCGCCGTTCCAGCGCACAAAAATAAAATAAAGAACGAATAAGGAATTAATCATATTTTAGCACCGGCAATCTTATAATCCATTAAGCATGTTTTTACCAAGTGCCGCTATCTTATACAGTGAATTCCGTTTTCCAATGACCACTTACGCCCGTTAACAACGAAAGGACTCCGCCTATGACCATTACTTCAACCCCAGCCAGAAACGAATCGGGTTTCACCCTTGTGGAACTTGCCATCGTTCTGATGATTATCGGCCTTTTGATCGGCGGTATTCTCCGTGGCCAGGAATTGATGGAAAACGCCCGCGTTACTTCCACAATCCAGCAGACCAAAGCCTATGACGGCGCCACCACCACTTTCCGTGACGCTTATGCCGCTCTTCCAGGTGACATCGTCAATCCATCGACACGCCTTGCCAATTGCGCTGCCGCTCCTTGTAACGCTACCGGTAACGGTAATGGTATCGTCGCTCCAAGCGCCGGCACCGCGACCACTACACTTGCCACTTACCCGATCACTGGTGAAAACCATACATTCTGGGTACACATGGCGACAACTCACCTGATCTCCGGCGTTGACCCAAGCTCACCAGTGGGCACCAATTCCTGGGGCACCCAGTTTCCTGCCGGTAAAATCGCCGGTGGTTTCCAGGTCGTTTCCCTGGCCGTACCAGCTGGTGCGAATAATCCTGCCTTGTCTGGTCTGTATCTTGTTCTTGCTGCCAATCCAAATGCCGGCAGCTTTAACGGTACTGCTGGCCAGAACGCCATCTCTGCTCTGCGCGCCGCTCAGATCGACCGCAAACTGGATGACGGCCTGCCACAAACCGGTGACGTTATCGGTATCGGTTCCGGCACAAATTGTACTGGCGTTACCAGTGGAACAGCCATTACTTATGGTGAAACCGACGAGCAGAAAAATTGTAACCTGCTGATCCGCGCTCAAAACTAAAAGGTCATTCATGACAAGGCAAAAGGGGTTGGCGTCAAAGCCCAACCCCTTTTCTTTATCTTCTCCCCTCCCCAGTTGCGATACCAGGCCACATCAGATATGAAATCGTCATCAGAATCGGGTTTTACCCTCGTTGAAATTGCCGTTGTCGTCCTGATCATCGGGATACTAATGGGCGGCGCCGTTTCAATGCTGACGCCTTATCTGCAAATGGCCAAACGCAGCACGACCCAGACGAAACTTGAAAATATCTCTCAATCCTTGGCATTTTATGCCCAAAATTACGGCCGGCTTCCATGCCCGACCAATCCCAATTCGAATGATACCAGCAACCCGCCTTTCGGTGCGCCGCGTAATAGCGGAACAAATGGAACCGTTGTCGGAAATGTCTGCGATAGCGGCACCCTTACGACAGATGACTATATTGGTATCGTCCCCTTCCGCGCTTTGGGTCTGACGGAAGATCAGGTAAAGGATTCTTATGGAAGGTTTATCACCTATGCCGTGAGTCCGGTTTTAACAAAATATAATCCAGATCCAAATTCTTCGCCACCGCCTGGTACCCCTGCGGACGTTCATGATCAGTGCAGGACAGCGATCTGGATTAATTCCCAGGTTACGGCGAATATTGCGGTAAAGAAATCCGAAGTCTGTTGCGCCAACAGAGCAACTACTACGGAGCCGGATATACGCATCATGTCAGCCAGAACAGGTGGAACCTCCCTATTTTCCGGGAGAAAATATGACGGTGTGCCTCCGTCAAATTCCTACGGCTCACCTTTAACGCTGCAAAGTGGCACACCCGGCGTCGATACGCGCTTTGTTGCCTTTGCCCTGGTCAGCCATGGCCCTGACGGGGATGGTGCTTTTATGGGCAGGTCCGCAAACAGAATGCCCAGTTCGATTGCAACGGCGGCTACGACTGAAGAAAGCGGAAATGCCGATACCACCGACCTGGATTTGGTTTCGCGTCCTCTATCGACGACGGAAAATGCCGGTTATTTCGATGATATTCTGGCATGGCGTACCAACGACCAGCTTATAAGCGCTTTTGGAAATGACAGCTGTGCCCGGCCTGTAATGAATCAGTGAGAAAAAGATGAATGAAACAAACAGCCAAAAAGGTTTTACACTGGTCGAAATGGCCATTGTCATTTTGATTATGGGCCTTGTTGTCGGTTCATATTTTTCATTTTTATCCGTACAGCAGGAAGAAAAGAAATACCAGATCACGATTCAGCGACAAAAAAAGATTGCCGGAGCTTTGTCCACTTATGCGCAAACCTATGGCCGGTTGCCCTGTCCCGCCGACCAGAATGTGAATGAAAGCGCCTTTGGGACCATGCGGACCAGCTGCCCTGATAACGCAACAAGAAAAGGGGTGGTCCCCTATATGGATCTGGGATTATCTCTCGAAGACATCAGCGATGGCTATAACAACCCTTTCACCTATGTGGTTTCTCCGGCTGCAAGCAGCGTATCCACCGATACACATGCCCGATGCCGTATCACCACCGGCTCTAAATGGGTAATTTCGCCGAATACCCCTGTAAATGCACGAAAAGCTATTTTTTGCGGTCAGCAGGTGGCTGAGTCAACAGAAATACGTGTTTACCGCAGTACGACCACGGCGGATAGCAACCTGATTTTCAATACCCAAACTCATCCTCCGGCCGGAAAAACCACCCCCCCGAACGGACGTTTCAACACGCCGCAGACGGGGGTGGCTACTGATCCAGCCCCCAATGACTTTTTGCAATATATCGCCTATCTTTTGATCAGCCATGGCGAAAATGGAGAAGGGTCCTATACGCTTCCTTCCGGCACGAATAAATTTGCCAACACAAAGGCGTTTACTACGAACAGCCCCGCAGAAATGCAGAATGCCGATACAGGGATGAATTTCGTTTACATGCCGCGCAGGATGGTGGCCGATACAACGCATTTTGACGATCTCATGATGATAAGAACACAGGATAATGTGGTTAGTGAATTCGGCAACGACAGTTGCGCGGTTCCTTAAAAACATCCTGCCGATATTAACGGTTTCTTTGGTCCTGTATCGTTAGTGTAGACATGTATATGTGTCTGTCCTGACTGGTTCGTTTAATGTCCATCAATGCCTTTGACCCGAATAATTTATCCCTGGGGCCGCTTGAAGCGGGCCCCCTGGATATGCCTGCGGTGAATGAGGCAAAAGTTGCGTCGATCACTGCGGTTTCTGTTACGCATGCCCCGGGTGCAGCGCCGGGCAAAAGAATGCGGCTGGGTGAGCAATTGCTGGATGCCGGCGTCATTACCAGCGACCAGTTGAACATCGCGCTGAAAGAAAAAATGAAGACCGGCCAGATGCTGGGCGAACAGCTGGTTTCCCTGGGTTTTGTCAGCTCGTCTTTTTTGCAATCTTTCCTGGCAGAAGCCTCGGGCGTCGAGCAGTTCGACCCCAGCAAAACAATGGTCGATCCAGAAGCCGTCGCCAAGGTACCAAAGGATGTCGCAACAAGATTGCAGATCCTGCCCGTTACCTTTGACGACAAAGTCGTCGTTATCGCCACGGTCGATCCGCATGATGTCGTGGTCCAGGATAAGCTGCGCCAGTATTTCCCGCGCGGCACGGTAATCAAGCCGCTATTATGCGCCCCCAAGATTTTAGCCGATGCCATTGACTCGGCCTATGGCTATGCCACATCGGTCGATGCGATTTTACAGGAATTGGAGACGGGGCAGATCGATTTATCCGGTGTCGGCGATGAGCAAAGCTATGCCCATCCGATCGTCCGCCTGATCAATGCCCTGGTTTATGATGCGGTAAAAATGGGCGCATCTGATCTGCATTTCGAACCAGAAGAAAATTTTGTCCGCCTGCGCCTGCGTATCGACGGCGTGCTGCGCGAGGTCCAGACTTTCCACAAGGAATACTGGAATGCGATGGGCCAGCGCATGAAAATCGTTTCCGACATGAATATCGCCGATAAGCTGAACCCCCAGGATGGCCGTTTTAATCTGACCGTGGGCGGCCGCACTGCCGATTTCCGCGTGTCGTCTTTGCCGACCGTGCATGGCGAAAACTTCGTCCTGCGCGTTCTGGACAAAAGCGCGGGGATCAAAAGCCTTTCCGATCTTGGTTTTTCCGATCACAATCTGAAACAGATCAAACGTTCCATCGCCCGGCCCGAAGGCGTGATTATCGTGACGGGCCCGACGGGTTCCGGTAAGACGACGACGCTTTATTCCATGCTGAATGCGGTGAACAGCCCCGAGGTCAATATCATGACTTTGGAAGATCCGGTCGAATATTCGCTTCCTCTTATTCGCCAATCCGCCGTGCGCGAGGCGACCGGCCTTACTTTTGCCAACGGGGTAAAATCTTTGCTGCGCCAGGACCCCGATATTATCTTCATCGGCGAAGTGCGCGACGGCCCCACGGCAGAGCAGGCGCTGAAAGCCGCGATGACGGGGCACCAGGTTTTTACCACATTGCACACCAATGATTGCTTTGGCGCCTTGCCGCGTCTCATCGATCTGGGGCTGAAACCGGGAATGGTTGCGGGGGCTATTATTGCCTCCTTTGCCCAGCGCCTGGTGCGCCGCCTGTGCCCCGAATGCAAGAAACCCGCCCAGGCGACCGAAGAAGAATGCCAGCTGCTGGGCCTGGACCCCAAGAACCCGCCGGTGATCTACCATCCGGTCGGTTGCGTAAAATGCGGGCAGAACGGTTACAAAGGCCGTTTGGCCATTGCTGAAATTTTAGTATTTGATGAAGAATTAGACGATATAGTCGCCAATAACGGACACAAATCCGCCCTGAAACAAAAAGCAATGGAAAAGGGTTTCATCCCGATGGCAGAAGACGGCGTACAAAAAATTCTCCAGGGGCACACGACGCTGCAATCCCTGATGAAAGTCGTCAATCTTGCGGACAGGCTGGGATAGACGGATATGCAAAAATATAAATACCGCGCATCGGATGACGAGGGCCGCCAGGTCCGGGGGAAACTTTCCGCCATCAATGAAATCGACCTGTACCAGCAACTGAAAACGCTTGGGATAGAACTGGTTGACGCCAAGGCCGAGCGCCAGACCAAAACCCATATACCCTTTATGAACCGCATCAAGGCCCGCGAGATGATCCAGGCTTTTGTGCATATCGAGCAATTACAGCGTTCAGGCGTGCCGCTTTTGGATTCGCTGGCCGATATCCGCGACAGCACGGATTCGCCTGTGCTGCGCGATGTCATGTCCGAAATTCACCGCGATGTTTCCGAAGGTTCATCCCTGTCCCAGGCAATGACGAAACACCCGCGCTATTTCGACACGATTGCCGTATCCATGACCGCCTCGGCAGAAGAAACAGGGAACCTGGCCGATGCCTTTGCCCAATTGATCGTGTTCATGAAATGGTCGGACACGATGCGCCGCCGCATCATCAAGGCTGTAACCTATCCTATGTTCACTTTGGCGGTGTTTCTGGCCGTCTTGTTCGTGCTCATGTATTATACCGTGCCACAGATCGTTGGCTTTTTGAAAAACATGAACCAGGAATTGCCTTTCATGACGACGTCGCTGATTGCGACATCGGATTTCCTGCAGGCCAGTTCGCTGGTCGTGCCGAACGGTCTGTGGATTTTATTATTGCCAGTCACCATCGTGGTGTTCGTTACCACAATGAATAAATTATCGCCGCGTTTCAAATATAACTGGGATGCCTTTGTCGTGCGTTTACCGGTTATCGGCAGCGTGGCGCGCAAGATCAACCTGTCGCGTTTTTCGCGTACCTTCGGCGCGCTGTTCCGAAGCGGCCTGGAAATCCTGAAATGCATGGATACGGCCACGGAAACGGTTGGCAATACCTATATGAAGGCGGCGATGATCCGCGCGCGCAAACAGGTTTCCGAAGGCGCTGCGATCTCGGCGGCGATGAATAATACGGGCGAATTCCCCTCGCTGGTTATCCGCATGGTCAAGATTGGTGAGGAATCGGGCGGGTTGACTCATGTTTTAGACCAGGTCGCCGAATTCTATGACGCGGATGTGGATGAATCGGTCCAGCGCATGATCGGCATGATTACCCCATCAATGACGATGGTGCTGGGCGCTATTATTTTATGGA
>JAQGJA010000041.1 GCA_028290805.1 Alphaproteobacteria bacterium | reverse complement strand
AGCTGCACATGGGCACCCTTGGCCAAAGTTTCGGGGTCGACGTTTAAAAAGTTTTCCGGCTTCAGGCGCAGTTCATGGGCTGCCTGCTTGAATGCAGAAAACGTATCGGGACCAAATTCCACTCCCTTATTGCTGGCATGGACAGAAAAGGTGACAAATTGATGGTTGCCATGCCGCTGGAACTTCTTCAGCACCGGGGCCACTTTGTTTTGAAAACCCAGCACAATTTCCGGCGCGATATCCGGTGTGTTCAACTCCAGATCCAGCGATACCCTGTTGAGCGTTTCTTTGATGATATCTTCTTCGATCGACGCAGACATGAGATCTCCCTGTCCTGCTGCTTTTACCATGAATATCCTGCCGGTTTCAATAAAATTTGCCCTGCAAAAAAATAAAGGACTTGGAAAAAACCGTTATTTCCGGCACGATTGCGAAAATCTACATTATCAGGACACGCACCATGAAACTCGAAAAAATCGCCGTCGGCCAGAATGTTCCTTCCGACATCAATGTCATCATCGAAATCTCCATGGGCGGCCATCCCATCAAGCATGAAATGGACAAGGAATCGGGCGCGCTGTTTGTCGACCGCATCACCACCGCCTCGATGCGCCTGCCTGCCAATTACGGTTTCATCCCGCATACGCTTTCCGGTGACGGCGACCCGATCGATGTCCTGGTCGTCTGCCCCTATCCGCTGGAACCGCTAAGCGTCATTCGCTGCCGCCCGATTGGTTTCATGATGACCGAAGATGAAAAAGGCACCGATGAAAAACTGATCGCCGTGCCGCATGAAAAAATCTTTCCGCACTACGCCAATATCAAATCTTATAAAGACCTGCCCGAGCAGATGATTGCCGAAATCCAACATTACTACGAGCATTACAAAGATCTGGAAAAAGGCAAATGGGTCAAGATTTCCGGCTGGAAAGATGCCGCCGAAGCCCAAACCGCGATCCTGGAATCAGTCGAACGCTATAACAGCGAAAAAGCGGCGGCATAACAGCTTATGTGGAAAAAGCTTCCCCAGGCCTTTATCGGTTCCTTTTACAATCCCCGCCTTTACCGCGAGGCGCTTTTTATGCGCACCGGTTTCGGCGCCTTGTATCTGGGCCTGCTCAGCCTCGTTTTGACGCTGGTGCTTGGGACAAGCGTTCTAATATCTGTCAATCAGTTTGAAAAAACCGAATTGCCGCATATACTGGCCCAGGTCCCACCGATGCGCATGGCAAATGGTGAAATCACCGTCGAGGGCAAGCAACCCGTCACGATCAAAAGCCGCAACAAGGAAATGACGATTACCATCGATACGGAAAAATCGGAAAACGAGTTGCGCGAAACGAAAACCAATATCGGCATCGGCAAGGATTTTGTTTTCCTGCAATCGGGCGACACCTATAGGCCCCTTTACCTTAAGGACATGGAAGCCAAAGACTACACCTTGAACAAAGACACGTTGCAGCGTTTCGCCCATGATAATATCCGTGTGCTGAAATTCGCGGCTTTTCCCTTTTTATGGCTTGGCCAGTTTATCAACGTCATCGTCAAATGCTTTTTTGTGGCCCTGCTCTCATATGTTGTGACGGCCTTCATGCGCGAGGAATATGATTTCCTGGCCCGCATGCGCCTGGCCGCTTTGGCCCTTACCGCGCCGCAACTTATCTCCCTGGTCATGGGACTGGTCTTTAACCACCAGACGGCGATCTGGTTCGTGTTCCTGCTGTCCAGCCTCTATATCTATGTCATGATCGTCCTGATGCGGCGTTTGGGCCCGGCACCTGTAAATGAGCCGGACGTTATCATCTAAGGCTTTACCGCTCCTTCGCCGTGACCTGGATCCAGGCAGATAAATCCCCCGGCGCAGATTTAACGGGATATACGGCAAGGCTCGTTACAAGCGGTGTCATTGATTTATTCTCCAAGGATGTCTTTTTTCAATTGCTCGGCAATAATGGGATTAAAAGAGGACAGGATTTCCTGTTTCAATTCATATTCGCGAAACAAATCGCCTGGAATAATCTCGCTAATAAACCGGTCCAGCGAGATGGAATGGATTTCAATCTTTTCCCCGGCATCCAGTTTTTGTTCAGAAACCTTGCTGCAACCGCGTGCTACGAAATAATAGACATCCCAATCAATTTTCCCTGGAAAAGAAACGCGGCGTAATTCCACCCAATCTTCGCTGGCAAAACCTGTTTCCTCCAACAACTCCCGTTTGGCGGCCTCCAATGGTGTTTCCCCTTCTTCGGCACGCCCGCCGAACAGAGAAATAAAAGGCGCTTTGCCCGGCTGTTCCTGTTCAGCATAGAATACCTGATCGCCTTGCATCGCAATTACCATCACGGTATCCGGCCGTTTCAATGCCTCGAACGTTGATTTGCTGCCGTCGAACATTTCCTGTTCCCATTGATAGACGTCAAAAATGACGCCTTTGAATACGCAGGTGGCATGAGCGGGGATTTTCATTTCATTCTCTATCACTGGTTCATATTTACTCAACAGTTCATAACACGTATTATGCAGAAAAATGTAATAAAAGCGAGATCCCAATGCTTGACCTGCTCCACCGTCCCCGCCGCCTGCGTTCTTCTCCGCTGATCCGCCGCATGGTGCGTGAGACGATCGTCACGGTTGACGATTTGCTGTATCCAATGTTTGTAACAGAGGCAGCGCAGAGTTCGCCGATTGCCTCCATGCCCGGCGTGTCGCGTTTCACGGTCGACGATATTTGCCGTCAGGCCGAAGAGATCGTAAAATTGGGCATCCCAGCCATCATGTTGTTTGGCATTCCCAATGAAAAAGACGAAACGGGCAGCAGCGGCTATGCCGAAAACGGCATCGTCCCCACGGCGATCCGCGCCATCCGCAAAGCGGTCGGCAAGGAACTGGTGATCGTTCCGGATGTATGTTTGTGCGAATATACCTCACACGGGCATTGCGGGCTGATTGAAAACGGCGATGTCGTCAACGACGCTTCGGTCGCGCTGCTGGTCAAGGCGGCTTTGGCTTATGCCGCCGCCGGCGCCGATATGATCGCGCCAAGCGACATGATGGACGGCCGCGTTGCCGCCATTCGGCACGGGTTGGATGCGCAAGGCTTTACGAATATGCCGAT
>JAQGJA010000031.1 GCA_028290805.1 Alphaproteobacteria bacterium | reverse complement strand
AACTACTAAAGTGCTTCCTGAGGGTGAAAAAAGACTGCTTATAACAGGCCTATCAAAAATGTTATAGTGGCTTGCAACCCGCACAAAACCTCCGTAAACTTCCCTCCATGAACTGGCTTACCAACTTTGTCCGCCCGAAGATCCGCGCCCTTGTTTCGCAGAAAACCGAGGTGCCCGATAATCTGTGGGTCAAATGTCCCAAATGCGATGCGATGCTGTTCCACCGCGAATTGGAAAAGAACCTGAATGTCTGCCAGCATTGCGGGTACCATCTGCGCGTCAAGGTCGATGCGCGCCTGAACCAGCTTTTCGACAATGCGGAATATGAATTGCACCAGCTGCCCGCCGTGCCGCTGGACCCGCTGAAATTCAAGGACCGCAAGAAATATACCGACCGCCTCAAAGATGCCCAGGCCGCCACCGGCCAGCGCGACGGGTTACGGATTGCTTCGGGCACGATCGGCGGCAAGCCGGTGGTGATCGCGGCCTTCGATTTCGATTTCATGGGTGGTTCGATGGGGATTGCCGTGGGCAGCGGTATCGTCCGCGCCGGTGAAATCGCCATTAAAAACGGCGCTGCCCTGATCGTTATCCCGGCTTCGGGCGGGGCGCGCATGCAGGAAGGTGTCTTGTCGTTAATGCAGATGCCGCGCACGACCATCGCGGTCCAGCGCATGCGCGAGGCGAAACTGCCTTATATCGTCTTGCTGACCGATCCGACCACGGGCGGGGTTTCCGCCTCGTTTGCCATGCTGGGCGACATTCATATCGCCGAGCCCGGCGCCCAGATCGGCTTCGCCGGCAAGCGCGTCATCGAGGAAACCATCCGGGAAAAACTCCCAGAAGGCTTCCAGACAGCGGAATATTTAATGGATCACGGCACGGTTGATTTGGTCATTGCGCGCAAGGAACTGCCCGCTACGCTTGGCCGGGTGTTGAATGTCTTAATGCAAACTTGACTTCGCGTTGCTCTTGCGGCGTCAAATGCCTATGTTCATTGTTAGTGATTTTTCCAACAGTTGCAGCGGCGATCAAATGCATCGGATCGGCCGCAATGCTGGTCGTTGCTTTTTGCGCAATATCCGATATCACACTGCTAAAATGTATAAGGGCTTTTTCTTTTTCTTTTTGTGCTTCGGCACAGACTGGGGTTTGTGTGACTACAATAATACATTTATAGGCTTCTTTTGGCTTAAGATCGCCTGTTTGCGCACGCCTACCAATTTCCGCTATTAAGGCAGGAGTATGGCCCGTTGGCGCTTTTTGTGAAATTGCATTAAGAATTTGAGCAGGATTTGCTTTAGGATAATCAACTCCGTCATCAGATTTTTTAGCCCGTTTTTGCGCCTCAGCAAAAGACATTGTATTCAATTCAGGCAGCTTATAGGGTGCCTTAACAGATAAAAGCTGATTACATTCTTCAGCCATAGTATCACGGTGACCTTTTATAGCCTCGTCCGTTATAACAATTGATTCAATTAAATTAACAGCATTATGCGCGTCGCGGCGGCTGATTAAGTTACCACCAACGGCTTGTTGAAAACTTTGCTGGAAATAAAACAGATCGACTTTTTTCGGATTGCCTTTGCGGATAGTTTTTTTAGTGCCCAACAAAATTTCAATTACTGCAGCATCTTTAATAGTTTGCGAAATTGACTTGTCCTGCTCACATCCAAGATGATCAAATGTTTTCATTCCGGCTACAGCCGGCAACTCAGCAAGAGCAATTACTTTTTCTTCAAATTCTTGAGTATTGATTACATTTCCAGTATAAAGATTTCGCGTAACATCATAGGCCTCCACGATTACTGCTTCGTTGAAATCCTCAGTACCAATGCTTTCAAATAATTTTTCCTGAGTGCTATTATATTGCTGAAGCAATATTTTACTAAGATTTATATCGTCTTCTGCTTTGAAAGTTCTGGCGTCTTTGGTCATTTTATTACCCACTTTTTTCGAACAACGAACTTATATGATAACCTTTTTTCTGGACTTAGGCAACTGGAAATGCTTTTATGCTGGGTTTAATTTATTTTACGGTTAGAAGTGTGAAATCAGGGGCTTAAATTTTTTCTGCCTCAACATAATGAAATATATATCTGCGCTTATCGGTCGATATTAGCCTGTTTTATCAGTGGGCCGGACCTGCTATCGTCCGAATCATTATGACCCAATCGATCCAATTGCCCATAAAACAACCCATAAAACAACATTGGCATCTTCGCTTTCTGGAACTTGCCGCGCATATCGCCCAGTGGTCCCGCGATCCGGAGAAAAAAGTCGGCGCGGTGATCGTGCGGCCCGACAAGACCATCGCCTCGGTCGGGTTCAACGGTTTCCCGCGCGGGGTCAGTGACGACGATGCCCGGTACCAGGACAAGGAGCTGAAGCGCGAGCTAATGACCCATGCCGAGGTAAACGCCATTCTGCATGCCCGCGAACCGCTTTCCGGCTATACTTTATATGTCTGGCCCCTTGCCCCTTGCGTGCGCTGCGCCGCCACCATTATCCAGTCTGGTATTACCCAGGTAGTCACCATCCCGCTAAAACCGGACAGCAACTGGGTGAAAACGCTGGAACTGGCCGAAAACATGTTTGCCGAAGCCGGAATTACCGTGACCATCATCTCCGGGGAAATCCGCCTGCCGGAACTGTTTATCGGCTAAATAATTTTCTCGACATTCCGGGCCGCTCGGTTAAATTTAACCATCACCTTTTTCCAGCGGGCATATAAATGGATAAATTACGCATTATCGGCGGCAATCGCCTCTCGGGCACGATTCAGGTTTCGGGGGCAAAAAATGCCGTGCTGAAACATATGTGCGCCGCGCTTTTGACCGACGAACCCGTCACACTTTCCAACGTTCCCGACCTGGACGATGTCCGCACGCTGATCCAATTGCTGGGGAGCATGGGCACCAAGGTCACGCTGGATGGCGATGCCGCCGCCAAACAAGGGCCATACGGCCAGGTTTTGACCCTTCACACGCCCGAGATCACCAAGCCCCACGCCGATTACGAACTGGTCCGCCGCATGCGTGCCAGCTTTACCACGCTGGGCCCGCTGGTCGCCCGCCACGGCTATGCCGAAGTTTCCCTGCCCGGCGGCTGCGCCATCGGTACCCGGCCCGTCGACCTGCATATCATGGTGATGGAGCAACTGGGGGCCGAAATCACCATCGATAACGGCTATGTCATCGCCCGCGCGCCGGATGGATTGAAAGGCACCACCATCGTGTTCCCGATGGTTACGGTCGGCGGCACGGAATGCGCCATGCTGGCCGCCACTTTGGCCAAAGGCGAAACCGTTATTTCCAATGCCGCGCGCGAACCCGAAATCAAGGATCTGGGCGACCTCCTCCTTAAGATGGGCGCAAAGATCAGCGGCGTCGGCACCGACACGATCCGCATCATCGGCGTTGAAAAACTGCACGGGGCAACCCATGCCACCATGTCCGACCGCTTCGATGCCGGGTGATTTTCGATTGCCTCTGCCATATCCAATTTGGATTTTTTGCTTAACGGAGCGTATATCGAGAATTTACGCGCCTTTTCCGCCTAATTGAT
>JAQGJA010000019.1 GCA_028290805.1 Alphaproteobacteria bacterium | reverse complement strand
CAGGATAATTTATCTTTGGATAATCTGGTCAAGGATGAATGGCCGGTTTACAAATTGCCCGATGAGAATATGAAGCTGGCAAGTTTTTAAGCTCACCTTATTTTGTCATTTCGACAAGGAACGAGGAGAAATCCCATGCAGGATAAAGTTCGGTGGCCGTTCTGCGCGGGATTCCTCGCTCGCTATAAATATCAGCAATTTGAAAAGATTGCGGCTCGGAATGACAATAAACTATGGACTACTTCTGCAATTCGTTGTGCAGTTCCGGCAATATCGTGAACAGATCACCTACCAGCCCGTAATCAGCCACCTGGAAAATCGGCGCATCGGGGTCTTTGTTGATGGCCACGATCACTTTCGATCCGACCATCCCGGCCAGATGCTGGATCGCCCCGGAAATACCGATGGCGATATAAAGATCCGGGGCGATGATCTTGCCCGTCTGGCCCACTTGGTAATCATTGGGCACATAACCCGCATCGACCGCTGCGCGCGATGCGCCAATGGCCGCACCTAATCGGTCGGCCAGTTCTTCGATAATCTTGAAATTCTCTTTTGAACCCACGCCGCGCCCGCCGGAGACGACGATGCGCGCCGAAGACAAATCTGGACGATCGGCTTTTGAGGCTTCGATACCGACAAAACGCACTCGCGGCGGCGTAAGGCTGAATTCCTTTTTCTCGACCGGCGTATCCTGTGCAGCACCCAAAGCGACAGCATTAAAACTGGTGGGGCGGATGGTCAGGATATTTTTCTCCTGCGCCGTTTCAATCGTCTGGATGGCGTTACCCGCATAGACGGGCCGCACGAAACGTTGCGGCGATTCAATATCGATGACATCGCTGATTTGCTGGATGTCCAGTTTTGCCGCAACGCGCGGCAGGATGTTTTTGCCAAAAGTCGTGGCAGGTACCAGAATAAAAGAATATTCACCCGCCAGTGCCAAGACGGCCTGGGAAAATGTTTCCGCCAAAATATCTTTGAACACCGCATTATCGCCAAGGATAATCTTGCGCAGCCCTTCGATATTTTTTGCCTGGGTTGCAACGGCATCGATGCCCTCACCCAGCACCAACAGATCAATCGGCAAATCCAATTTTTTTGCCGCCGCGATCGTCGATAACGTCGCTGCTTTCAGCGCAGCGGAATCATGTTCGGCAAGAATAAGGATACTCATGACAAAGCCTTTGCTTCTTCTTTTAAACGGCGGACCAGTTCGGCGACGTCGGCGACTTTGATCCCGGATTTGCGCTTGCCCGGTTCGGTGACCTTGATCACGGTCAGGCGGTTCTGCAAGGCAATACCCAATGAATCGGGTGTGATGCTTTCAATCGGTTTCTGCCGCGCCTTCATGATATTGGGCAAGGCGGCATATCGCGGCGTGTTCAGCCGCAGATCGGTGGTAATAATCGCAGGCAGCGTCAAAGACAATGTCTCGAGCCCGCCATCGATCTCTCGCGTGACGGAAAAATCGCCGCCATTCATCTCGATTTTTGAAGCAAAGGTCGCCTGGGGCCAGTCCAACAGGGCGGCCAGCATCTGGCCCGTCTGGTTGGCGTCGTCATCAATCGCCTGTTTGCCGAGCAGGACCAAGTCGGGATTTTCCTTTTCTACAATTTTGGCCAGGATTTTGGCAACATTCAAGGGTTCGATCATGGCGTCTGCAGGTACATGGATCGCCCGGTCCACGCCCAAGGCAAGGGCGGTGCGCAATTGCTCGACGGCCCCTGCCGGGCCGATGGTGACAGCGACAAGCTCGGTGGCTTTGCCCTGTTCTTTCAGGCGCACGGCTTCTTCGACGGCAATTTCGTCGAACGGGTTCATGGCCATTTTGACATTGTCCAGCTCGACGCCGGACTGGTCGCTTTTGACGCGGATTTTGACGTTATAATCGATAACGCGCTTGACGGGGATGAGTATCTTCATCGTGAAATCCTTGTCTTACTTTTTGGCCAGGAACATCACCAAAGCAAAAAATGCCAGGGCAATGGCCTGCAGGTAAACACGCCACCACATCAGCTTGTTCGTCTTTTCACCTGTCATGTCTTTGCCACGCGCCATGGTGACAAGTCCGGTGCCAAGCACGGCGACTACGCCGATCATGGCGACGATCATGCCGATCAATGCAATCTGGTTCATCATTTTACGATCCTATCTGAAGAAATTTAATTTCAAGTTAGGACACAAACCGCATCCCGGCAATGGACCAGCGTCCCGCTCAACATATGAAAAAAATAAATCGCCTCTTGATGGATGTGCAAGCCTTGGCTAGAAAAGAACATGCGCCTTATCGAAAATATCCGCCCCTTTAAATCCGCCTCTCTCGAGCATTTCGTCAAAGTTATCGCCCTGGGCCAGCAGGTTGGCTGGACCCCGCTTGCCTTTGCTGAGATCATCAGCGATTTCGACACGACCTGGACCCTGCACGGCCATGAATTGCACCTGAATGAGGCGCTGGCCTCGTTCGACCAGCGCAGCCGCGCCGTAGACGAGACCTTTGTCGCACTTTCCAAGGCCGGGGTTTTGCCCACCATGCCCGATTACAGCGCGCTGGGCGGCATCGACTGGTTTCCTGTTTCGGGCGCCAGCAACGGCGAGCCTTTGTTCCTGATCAAGCGCTTTTATGTGACCTGCCTGGGCGTGCAATGGCAAAGTGTCGTGATGAACGGCTTTACAGGGGATCAATACTGGACAGCGCGGCGCGGCCGTAACGTGCATGATGCCCCAGGCAAGCTGGATATCCTGGCAGCCGGATCCATGACGTGCGAAGACACGGTATTCGACACCCTCATCCACGAAGCCCATACCGAAGCGGGCCTGGGTGAAAACGAGCTGAAGAACGCTGTGCGCGTCGGCTCCCTGTTCCTGTATTATTTGGACAAACGCGGCTTTTTGCGCAACGAGCATCTGCATGTTTTCGACCTGGATATGGGTAGCATCATTCCAAAAACCAACCTGCCCGAGGAAGTTGAAGGCTTTGACCTGATGCCGATTGCAAAAGTCATGCAGCTGGTCGAGGAAGGCCAGGAATTCAAGCGCGAGATCAACCTGGTGATCACCGATTTTTTATTGCGGCACGGGCATATCACGCGGGATTATCCGCATTACGAGGCGTTGCTCACGCTGTTATATCAAGAGAAAGCTTATTGAACATGGATGGTTTGACCGGTCCCCATTTCCTGCCTAAAGGCAAGATCACCAGCCTGATCGTTTTCCTGCACGGGCTGGGGTCCAATGGCGACGATCTGCTGGGGCTGGCCCCGGTTTTGTCCCCCTCCCTGCCCGGCACCGGATATCTTGCGCCGAACGCCCCTTTCCGCATGGACCGGACATCGGGCTATCAATGGTTCGATTACTGGGACCGCTCTCTTAGCCAGATCAATGACGGTGTCCGCCATGCCGCGCCGATGATCGCTGATTTTGTCCAGGCAGCGGCCCAGGAATACCAGTTGCCGATGCAAAAAATCATTCTTTGCGGCTTTTCCCAGGGCACGATGATGGCCTTGCATGCCGGGCTGCGCCTGATTCCCGATCTGGGCGGTATTATCGGCTTTTCCGGCGTGCTGATGACGCCTGAAACCCTGTTATTCGAAAAAGTTTCGCCATTGCCACCGGTTCTGCTGGTGCATGGGCTGCAGGATACAGTCGTGCCGGCAGCGGCCAGTTTCCAGGCCCAGATTGCCTTGAAAGCTCTGGGCGGTGCAGTAAAATATATACAACGCCCCCATCTGGGCCATAGTATAGACGACAAAGGGATCGAAGAAGCGATCAAGTTCAGTAAAAATATTTTCGCGGGGAGTTAAAAGATGAAACTGTTCCACATGGTTGTTTGCCTGATGCTGCTGAGTGGCTCGGCCATGGCCCAGCAAACAATACCCGTTCCGTTGCCCGGCCCTACACAGAACACCCTCCAAAACACTCAGGGTAAAGCCTATACGCGTTACAAGGTGCTTGCCGTGCCGCGCAATTCGGTGGTAATTATCGATAACCAGAATACCTGCAACGCGCCCCAGAACCTGGTGGGCAAATCCTATCATGTGCTGGACACGATGCGTTTCAGCCAGCCCATCCGCATCCTGGGCCCCCAGGCGCTCGTGACAATGGAGCATCTGGCCGACCGGATCAATTTTCTTTTAAACGAAGAAGGCATTATCCGCGAAGTGCGCTGCGGCTAGTCCGGATTGCGGCATAGACGGCTAAAAGCGTTAATCCGCCCGAGGTCAGCGCGTTATAAAACGCCATCGTATACCCAAACAGGAAATCCACCCGGTCGTCGCAACGCACGGTCGGGGCTGCTTTTAACGCGGCAAGAATCTCTTCGGCGCTTGCGCCTTTTTTGAACATGGTGCCACTGCAGCCGCTGTTATAGGTCCACCATTTATATTCGACGCCGGTGTGGAATACCGCCAGCGCCGTGCTGGCGGCAAAAGTGACGGCCAGCAGAATAATCAGCCAGCGGGCCAGTTTCCTGTTCCCGTGAAACGTCACCAGAAAAAGCGCCAGCAGCAAGGCGACGAAATAAGGAATGCGCTCGAGCAGGCAAAGATGGCACGGATGCATGCCAAAGCCGTACTGGCTGACATAGACCGCAGCCAGGATAGCGGCAGAAGCCGCAGCAAAAAAGAAGCCCCAATGGCGGAAGGTAAAATTGGTCATGCTTATAATTTAGTTACGGCAAGACGGATGCCAAGGGCAATCAGGGCAGCCCCGCATATTCTGTCGATCCATTTTGAAAAGCGCAGGAATTGTGCCTTGATCCGCGGGGTGGTCAGAATCGTGGCTACGACGCTGAACCACAGGAAAGTCATGATGACGCAGGTAAAACCGTAAATCGAGCGATGCAGCAGCGTACCATCAGGGTTAAGAATCTGGGTAAACAGCGCCAGGAAAAACAGGGTGGCTTTTGGATTGAACAGATTGGTGATAAAGCCGCTGCGCAGGGCGGCCCGGTCGCTCATGACAGGCGGCGCATTGGGTGTGATTACCCCGGCTTCACTGAAGCCTTGTGAATGTAAAGCTTGGAACCCGATATAAAACAGATAGGCTGCGCCAATATATTTCAGGATACTGAATAATAAGACAGATTTTGCAATGACCAGCGCCAGCCCACCCAGGCAATAGGCGACATGTA